>VBPP01000196.1 GCA_005877365.1 Nitrososphaerota archaeon | reverse complement strand
TTGACGAATCTCATGTCGACCTCGATACCCAGTCCATTTCCCTCCGGCACCTGAAGTTTCCCGCCTCTCAATCGAGGAAAGCCAGGGCTCAGTTCGTTGAGCAACGGATTGCCGAAGGGGTCGTATTCTGCCCCGACGAGCTTCCCGGCTGCCGCGGCGAGTTGAAGGGAGGCGGCAAGAGATACGGCCGAATTCATTCCGAGCATCGGTGAGAACCCGATTCCTCGCCTCGCGGCATCTTGCGATACTCCCCAGGCCACCCCGATCCCACCGCACCGGCTGACGCTGGGTTCGACCACATCAATCAGTTTCTCCTCGATCGGTTCGGAGAAGTCCGACACGAACCAGGTTTCCCCTGCCCCCACGGGGAGGGGGTCTTCCCTCGCAAACCTCCGATAGCCCTCGAGGTCGTCGGGGGGGACGGGTTCCTCGAACCACGCCAAGTCCAGACCTTTGATCTTGCCGGCCACCTTCAAGGCCTCGTCGGGTTCGTATGCGCCGTTCGCGTCTGCTATCAGCTCGCATTCTTCCCAGCCTCTCCTGACCTCGCTCAGCGAGGCGAAGTCCCTCTCTGCCCCGAATCCAACCTTCACCTTGGCCCCCATGAGTCCGAGCGATTTGACGACCTCGACCTGACTCTTGAGGGGCCCTCTCGAAGTGAAGAGGGACCCCGCGTACGCTGGAACTTCTGAAGCTCTCCTTCTACCGAGAAGGTTCGAGACCGGAGACCCCCGGAGTCTCGCGTAAGCATCCTGGACAGCAATCTCAATTCCGCTCAACCCCTCCACCTCAACCCCCCTGGTGTGCCCCCTCACCCTAAGCTCCCTCCAGATCGCGTGCCACACGCTCTCGGGTGACTCGAATTTCTTTCCAACTATCATTGGTCCGAGATACTCCTCGACGAGCAGGGCGGTTATCTTCGGTCCGGACCTCGTCATCGCCTCTCCCCACCCGGCCACACCGTCGCACGCGACGCGCACCAAGACTGCCTGATAGTCAGGGTAAGCGAAGGAGGCGGCGACTAGCCTCTCCTTCCTCCTCACTCTGATAGGGAAGGACTCGACCGAATCGACCCGCAATTCCTCTTGCCTCTGCCACTCGAATCGAAAGTCTATTAAGGGAAGCGAGCAGTTCGGCAAACTGTGCAGCATCTCACTTCCAAGACCCCCGCCAAATGCGCCGTCTGTGGAGATACTGAGTCTAGCCCCGGCACCTTCCCCATGGTGATCGGGGTGGGGAGGGTCTGCATGAACTGCGGAATGGCCAAGGTTCGCTGCGAAGTGTGCGGCTCCGATGTGAAGAGACTAACCTCGTCGAAGTTCCAGGGAAGAATCCTGTGCCTGAACGACCACATGAAGGAGGTGGAGAAGTACAAGCAACACATACTCAAGACGTTCGATGAGGAGCTCGAGCCCGCTTCGCTGATCTTCGATAAGGCCCGGAAAGAGGGCCCGGAAGGGTACACCCTCCTAGCCGTCAGGCGCGCCCGCAACAGTACGCACGTCTGGGAGGCGGAGTACGAGAAAACTGAGATCTTCCTGATGAGGTGCAGCTAGAGGTATTGCCGGGAGAGGAGATGCGAGTTCTTGAAAGAATGCTGGAGGAGATTGAGAACCTCAAGCTGGGCCTCGACCCAGTCGTACTCTCGGGCTGGTACAACAAGATAGAGAGCGACGCGAAGGCTGAAGCTCCCTCGCACCTTTCTGGTTCTATCGAAGTGATGCAGGACCCCATTCTTCCCATGAAGTTCGAGTTCAAGACTTCAAGGAGAGCTGTGAAGTATGTCCTCGAGGCGATTGAGCGGAACCTGCCCTCGATGCCCACTGCGACCCGCCTCTACTTTCAGAAGCTCTCAGAGATTATTCAGCAGGAGATGTACCGCTAGTCGCGGCCGCTATGAGCAGACGCGGGAACGATTAGAACCCTTCCCTTGGCGGGAGTGGGTCTTCTAGCTCGCCCGTCTCGATGCGAGCGAGACAGCTCCACCGATGATTGCGGAGCCCCCGATGATGGCGAGTAACTGGGTCAGAGACGACTGATTCCCACCTAGAGAACCAATCGTCTGTTGATTGATGGCCTGGGCAGACCCCTGGGCAGACCCCTGTGCGGCAAACTCGGCAGGCGCAGGCCCAGCCATCGTCGAGCGGAGTTGGCCCTGGGAGGGGTAGAGGTATGCGACTCCTCCGATGAGTGTCGCCCCCAGAACTACCGCGAGGAGGGAACTTAGAAGGAGTGAATTCATTTCTTGGGCTTCCCTTCTACATCTCTCAGCGCTTGCATATTATCCTACCATTTGGAACAGCTTAGAAGGGCTTCCTCCTCCAGACCCTGTAAGTTTCGTACCAGGAAAAGAGGCTCCCAGCGGCCCCAAAGACCGCTGCGTAGACGTTCGCGTTGCTTCCAAAGAGAAACAGGTAGAGGATGAGGGAGGTGGTGAAGAATACGGCGTAGAACGCGAACCTAGGGAGCATGAAGCTACCGACCCTTGTAAAGGCCTGCATGACCCCCACTTCCACCTTCGACTCGAGGGTATACTTGCCATACTCGTCAACGCTCACTATCCCTGCCCCCTTCAGCCTGTCCAGATGATGAGAAACGACGCTCGGGGAGGATATTCCCAATCCTCTCTGTATCTCCCTCACCCCGACCGGCTCCTTCTTGCTCAGCATGAACCAATAGATCCTGAACCTCTGTCTGTTGCCGAAGACCTCCGTCTGAACCTCGGCCATCCTCCCCTCCTCCACTTCTGCCAAACTTCTCAATTGCCTCGCGCAGACAATCGAATATAAACCCTCGAGCTCGACGGCGTTTCGGTTGGCAGGGAGGACTTCTCGGTATGAGTATCAGGTGGTTGTCGACTTCGTGAGTGGCGGCGAGGTAGCAAACTTGCTGAAGGGCTACATCCTTGCTGAAGGCAAGAAGGTCAGATTTTCTGGTGTCGCATACGGTCGCTTCGGAGGTCAGAATGTCTCCCCGAAACTGTCCCCCGCCGCACAGAAGAAGGTGCGGGAACTCTTCGGTGACCTCGAGGGCTTCGAAGAGGATTTGCAGCTCAGGCTAGTGAACGGCGAGTTCGAGATCAGGCCGAAGGAAGGTACCGCGCCGAAAGTCGGGGGAGTGGGTAACGAGCCCCCTAGCTAGAATCATGATTCCCCCTCTGCTCGACCAAGAAGTAAGGCCGAGCCGCAGGAAGAGAAACGCCGCCCTGCTGGGGATCGTTGCTGTCCTGATCGTGCTCGTCGTCCTGCTCCTGGTCAGGTAAGATGACGAACCTCCTTCTCGGTGCGACGGGTTTCATGGGTGGACATCTGGTCGAGTACCTATTCAAGCAGGGGGAGATCTCAAGGGGCACCTTCCGTGCGGGCTCGCACCTCAAGATATTGGACAGCTCGGGGGTCCAGGGAGTCGAGGCCGACCTTCTAGACCATCATTCGCTTCACGAGGCGCTGGAGGGGGTCGACACGGTCTACAGCTTGGCCTCCCCGATGCCCGACACAGGCGCCAAGGGTTACGAAGCCCTCAACAGGGAGGGGATTCGCAACCTCCTCGAGGCAGCGCGGGAGGCTGGCGTCATGACCTTCGTGCACCTGAGCACCCTTGATGTCTACGGCTTCAAAAAAAAGAATCGTACGTTATCAGAGTCGTCAGAGCCCCAACCCGACCACCCCTATCAGAAGGCCAAGCTTGAAGCGGATAGATTGCTACTCGACTTTGCTGAGAAGAATCCAAGCATCAAGGTCGTTATTGTTAGGTCGTCTCGCGCCATCGGTCCCCGCGACCGAACGGTGACGCTCCCGATACTGAAGATGGCCGAGGCGGGTGCTGTCGTCCTTCCCCCCGGAGAGTTGATGTCCTTCAGCCACCCCAAGGACGTAGCGCAAGCGATGCACAAGTCGGCCACGAGCAACTCTCTTCGAGGTAGAATCTACCTGGTAAAGTCATTCGACTCGACCATCGATGATGTGTCGGCTGCGATACTCACCGCCTCTGGGAGGCACGCCGTGATCAAGAGACAGGGTTTCAGGGCGGGGAAGACCCTACTCCCCGGCTACGCCGTAGAGCAGATCAAGGCTTCCCTCAGAATACAGGGGGAGGGCACCTTGCCCGATCTTGGTTACTCTCCGTCTTACGACATCAGAAAGCTCGGTGAGGATGTAGCCGAGTGGTACAGAAGGGAGCCTTGGGTCACGGAAGAGTAGGCGTAGAGTCCATCCTCTCTAAGATGGGAAGGATGGTCTACGGCTCGAGCGACGCTCGCGCGACGGCCCTCGCCCAGCTCAAGGAGCAGGAAGGTGGAGACCCGTTCAGGATTCTCATCGGAACCATACTCTCGCAGCGAACGCGAGACGAGAACACGACGAAGGCAGTCGCGAACCTCTTCGCCCGCTACAGCAGCGCGAAGGAGCTGGCGGGGGCAGACGAGGGGGAGGTAAAAGAACTCATCAGGCCCGCCGGTTTTTACAACGTCAAGGCGAAGAGCATAATCACGGTTTCGAGACAGATCCTCGAGGAGTTCAACGGCAGGGTTCCTGACAAGCTCGATGACCTATTGAAGCTCCACTCGGTCGGAAGGAAGACCGCAAACTGCGTCCTGGTCTACGGGTACGGCATCCCGGCCATACCCGTCGATACCCACGTGCACAGAATCTCCAATAGGCTCGGACTTGTGGAGACGAGGCGGCCTGAAGAGACGGAGGAGGAGCTTGCGAAGAAAGTCCCGCGTCGATACTGGCTTGAATTAAACGACGTCTTCGTCAGGTTTGGGCAGACCACATGCAAGCCCCTCGGCCCCCGCTGCGAGGTGTGCACCCTGAGAGGCGTCTGCAAGTACTACCGGGAGGTGGTCTCTCCCAAGAGAGGCAAATTAGATAAGCCAAAACTGGGCGGCGTCAGCCGTGCCAACATTCGAGGAGGCTAAGAGGAAGGTCGCAGAGCTTGTAGTCGCGAAGGGATTCGGGAACACGGCACGGGAGATCCCAAACAAACTCCTCTTTGCGTTCGTCGAGCTCGGGGAGGCAGGAGATTCGTGGAAGAAGGGCAAGCCGAGAGGCGAGACGATCGAGGAGTTGATTGACGTGATCTTCTACGTCCTGGACGGAGGTACGGAGAGGCCTTCAGGGAGAAGTTAGGCTCTTAGTCCCCCAGAAGGCGGTCACGACGCCGCCCGAGAGCATCCTCTTCCCGACCCCCCAGAATCCGCGATTGAGCATGACCTCGGGCAGCGTCTCGTCCCAGGTACTCTCCCGGATGATCTCCGGTAACCTCTTGAAGGTGAATTCCAGTTCTCTCGATGTCCGCCCCGCGATTACCCCCAGAAGCTTCAGGACGCCGTAGACGTAGAACGCGTGAAAAGGCGCAAGGAATCCTCTCGGGCGCGTGAAATCGTAGAGCAGGAGCCTCCCTCCCGGCTTCAGGACACGCTGGATCTCATCCGCCATCCGATCAGTCCGGCAATACTTGGGGAGGTAACAGGAGAGTACGACGTCAAACGATTTGTCGCCGAATGGGATGCTCTCCGCATCCCCCACGACCAGGGAATTCGCCTCCGCCCTCCTTCTCTTCTCCTTGCCTATCCTGATCATCCTCTCTGTCACGTCAAGACCGACCACCTCGCAGTCCCCCTCCGGGATGTAATCCTGGAGAACTCCGGTCCCGCAGGCGAGGTCGAGGATCTTGAAACCCCTCTTCAGGTCTGCCTCCTCGACTAGGAATTTCTTCCAATACCTGTCCTGATACAGGGTCACGTATTCCAGCACCGAGTCGTATGAAGGGGCGAGGCCATGGAAGAGATGTTGCGCAGTCGACTGGAGGCCGCCGTCGCCTCGGTTCAAACGATTCGCGTCCTCCGCATACGTTAATAACTGATGACCCACATCGGCTTTCATTGTCGGAGGAGCCTCCCGTCGAGCCGGACCTCTCTGACCCCTGGAGGCATAGCGTCTGGCTCTACGGTTTGAGACTTCCTTTCAGCTTCGTCCTACTCGGTTGGATAACGTTCGCCCAAGCACTCGCCCCGAGCTTCAGCCTTGAAATCTATCTCTACACGCTTCTAGCCTCTTTCTTCGGCCTCGTCATAGGTGCGCACTACATCGACGTCGCGACTAGCGAGAAGAAATTCTCCCCATACTTCAAGGTCCCGGGGCGACGAATGCTCTACACCGGAGCCGCCTTCGTTGTGCTGGGCGCATTGGTGGGAGTCTATATCTCCTCGAGATGGAACGCCCTCTTTCTCATCTTCGTAGGGATTGAGACTTTCGCCGCCATCGCTTACCCGAGAGAGAAACCAAGGTTTGCCCATTCGCCCATCTTTTCTTCGAGTTTCATGTCGACGGAGAAACCA
This sequence comes from Nitrososphaerota archaeon, assembly GCA_005877365.1. Taxonomy (GTDB): domain Archaea; phylum Thermoproteota; class Nitrososphaeria; order Nitrososphaerales; family Gagatemarchaeaceae; genus TA-13. The sequence continues at coordinate 6,202 of VBPP01000196.1, read as the reverse complement.
GCTTCTTTGCTGTCGACAATGAAGGCTGTGAGTCCTCTCGGGATTCCCTTCGGATAAGCGAAGACGATAAGGTTGCTCGCGATGGAGCCATTGGAGATGAGATACTTCTCGCCGCTTATCCTGAATCCGCTCCCGTCCCTCGTGTATGTTGTCTTGATGGAGACGGGGTCGCTTCCAGCCTCCGGCTCTGTCAGAGCGTAAGCGAGTCCCCTGCGATCTGTGACCGTCTCGACGGTATTCATCGTCCTGCCGCATTGCATGCAAGGCTTGGTGGAGCTGCCCTGCCCGACCTTCTCCCAATCCATCATGTAGTAAGTCCAGAACATGAGGTCTCCCGCCTTGTCTATTCTCAACTCGAATTGGGAGAATTCGATCCCGGTAGAAAAATGTGCCTCCGCTGGCGTGCGCGACAGTTAAAGACGGGTGATAATGGCCCTGTCTTTGGCATGGAACCGCTATTCGAGAGTTCCGTGAAGGAGGTCTCCCGGCTCGTAGGACTGCAAGAGAAGGAACTCGCACTGCTTGAGGTCGCAGACCGCGCGGCGAATGAACTCGTGGTCTCTGAGTTCGAGAAGTACATCGAGAGGAAGTTCAACGCCAAGGTTCCGGAGGTCCTGAGGAAGCACGACCTGATGGGGGTCCCGATTTCCGAGAGGTATGGGGGGAGAGGCGCGAGGCAGTTGCTTCAGTCCCTCTTCATGGAGAGGCTGGGGCAATTGGGTCTGGGGGTCATCACCTTCACCGACGTGCATCAATGCCTGGGGAGCCTCACGATCCAGGATTGGGGGAACGAGGAGCAGAAGAAGCGTTACCTCACCAGAGCGGCCAGTGGCGACGCCATCCTCGCTTACGCTCTGACAGAGCCTGAGGCCGGAAGCGACCCCGTCTCCATCAAGACGACATACACCAGGGACGGGAGCGGATTCAGGATAAGCGGCGAGAAGTATCTCATCTCCAATGGCTCCATCGCGAGCAACCTTATCGTCTTCGCTTATCCGAAGGGAATCCCGAGAGGACTCACAGCCTTCATTGTCGACAGCAAAGAAGCTGGTTTCTCCGTCGACATGAAACTCGAAGAAAAGATGGGTCTCTTCACATCGGATACGGCGCTCCTCTCGTTCGACGGTGTCCGGGTTCCGAAGGAAGACATGCTTGGGCAGGAGGGGAAAGGACTGCACGTCGCCTACTCTGCCCTCCTTAACGGGCGACTCGGGGTCGCCTCAGGATGCTTAGGAGTGATGGAGGACTGCTTGAATCAGGTGAAGGAGAGGGCCACCACCAGGATGCAGCACGGGAAGCTGATCGGGAAACACCAGCTGATCCAGAGGCACATCGCGACTATCGCCTCGAACCTCGAGTCTTCTCGTTGGCTCGTGTATCGTGCCGCACTGAAGAAGAGTGAGGCGGAGAAGAGCCCATCCGACCTAGGGCTCCGCCTCGAAGCAGACAGACAGACAGCGATTGCTAAGTATGTGTCTTCCAGGCTCGCGTTCGACTCGGCCGATAGAGCGGTGCAGGTCTTCGGAGGCTTCGGGTATTCGACGGTCTCGCCCGTCGCCAAGCATCTGGTTGACACCAGAGTCGCGAGGATCTACGAGGGTACGGACGAAATAATGGAGCTGAAGATCGCCTCCAGCATCCTCGGGAAGGAATTCGAGGCTTACGGGTGAAGGAGGGGCAAGAGGTGCAGCTCCATCTGACTGGTTCGACCACTATCAACGCGAAGAGGGAGAGAGTCTTTCAGCTGCTGACCGACCCCAGCTTCATCGCTACCACTCTCCCCGACGCCGTGGAGGTCGCCCTCATCTCGAGCAGTATCAAAGTCCGGCTTAGAATCACAGACAGGGTGCCGCCTTCCAGCGCTAGGCTCCTGGCCGAGGGGTCGGGAAGCGGAAGCAACCTGAAGATTATCAGCACGTTCAGCCTGGAGGGAGACGGCACGACGACGACGAGGCTGAGCTGGGTCGCGGACGCCGAGATAACCGGCTTGATGGCGGGGCTTGGCTCGCTCGTCCTCAGAGGGTTTGCGGAGAAGAAGGTGGGTGAGATCTTCGCCGGGATTACGAAGGGCATCGAAGGGGCAGGCCGGTAATGACCAATCTGACCGACGCTACCTTCGAGAGGGCCATCGAGGTTTTGAAATCCAACTCCTCAAAGTGGGGTATCAAGGCCTCAGCCTCCTACTACAACCAAGTCTGGGCGAGAGACGCGTTCATCTCATTTCTAGGCTCGAACATGCTCGAGGATGTACTTCTCCTCGGTACCTGCAGGAAGACCATCGATACCCTGGCTAAGACCAGGTCGCCTCTGGGGCAGATCGCCGACTTTTACAATCCCGATGAGGAGCGAGCGGAGTTTGGCTTCTCGGGGGCGACGGACTCGTCAAGCTGGTACATAATCGGTCTCCTGAACCTCTTCCACTACACCGAGTCTCGGAGCCTCCTGGGAGAACCGCTAGATGCTGCCCTCGATGCGTACCGTTGGCTCAGGTATCAGGACGCGAACAATACCTGGCTGATTGATAGTCCCCCAGGCGCCGACTGGATGGACGCAGCGATAAGAAGGACGGGAAAGACGCTCTATAACAACATCCTCTTCTTGATGGCGACGCGAGCCGTAAACCATCTCTGCGATCTCTCGGGAAAGAAAGTCGATCGTCCTCTCCGCTTGGACGAGGAGGCGCTCAGTCGGCGTCTTTCGGAGGTCTTCCTCCCCTCGAAGGAGAATTGGAGGGAGATCGAGAAGTATTGGCCCTACCTCGCTTCCAGAGTTAGGGAAGATCCAACAGAGCCACAGGTCGGCTATTACGCGCATTTCGTCTCTTTCTCGAAGATCGACAGGCACTTCGACACGCTCTCGAACCTTCTATGCGTCCTTGCAGAAGTCGCCTCTGTGAAGCTCAGAGGCTCGGTAATCCAGACCATCAAGTCCAGGGGGCTGGCCACGCCGTATCCCGTAAGGGTACTCGACCCCCCTTACCAGGAAGGCGACGACGCCTTCGACGTCGAGTTCAACAAGAAGATTCCACCGCAGCATAGGAGCGACCCCTACGATTACCACAACGGCGCGGTCTGGCCGTTCGTCGGAGGTTTCTACGTAGTCTCCCTCCAGAGGTCAGGGGACGATGCCGCCACCTCGGAGTTGCTAAACCTCGCCAGGGCAAACAGCGCCTTTCGACCAAACGAGAGCACCGGCTTCAACGAATGGTTGAACGGAAAGTCTGGCGAACCCCTCGGCCAGATCGGGCAATCCTGGAGCGCCGGGACCTACATCGCCGCCTACCTCTCTTCGAATGGGAAGGACCCCTTCAGGTTCGTGAATCCCTGATGCGGGAGGGCTCCTCTCGCTCTCTCTCCCGGGAGAGCAGTCACGAAGAATCGATTCTGGGGGAATCCCTGTCGGACAGGTTGGGAGGAACACGTGAGCAAGAGAGTCTTCTTCGTTAGCGACCTTCACGGGTCAGAGAAGTGCTTCCGTAAGTTCATCAACGCAGCCAAGTTCTACAAGGCGGACACCCTGATCCTGGGAGGGGACATCACGGGAAAGGTGCTGGTGCCCATCGTTGAGAAGAATGACGGAACCTTCTCCCTCTCGCTCTTCGGGAAGGAGACCACGGTACGGAGGGACTCGCTGGGAGAATACCAGAAGATGCTTAGAGACGCAGGCCAGTACTGCTTCATCGCAACCGAAGCCCAGATGACCGAGCTGACCGCCGACAAGACGAAAGTCGAGAAGATATTCTGCGAGCGCATGTTGTCTGTGTTGAGTGGCTGGGTCTCCCTCGCCAGCGAGCGCCTCCGAGGAACGGAGGTGAAATGCTACATCTCCCCCGGCAACGACGACAGGTTCGAGATAGACGGCATCCTCAAAGACGATGGGCCGACGGTAATCAACCCCGAAAACAGGGTTGTCGAGATAGGGGACTACGAGATGATAACGCTCGGCTTCGCCAACCCGACCCCCTGGAGGTCTCCCAGGGAGGTTCCCGACGATGCGCTAGGCCAGATGATAGAATCCCTGGCGGGTCAGCTGGAGGATCCGGGCAGAAGCATCTTCAACCTCCACGTTCCGCCCCACGGGACAGAGATCGACAGGGCGCCGGCCGTCGACGAGGAATTCCGTTATGTCAAGCAGGGGGTGGGCGCAGTGAAGATGATCTCGGCTGGGAGCGCAGCCGTCAGGTCTTCGATCGAGAAGCACCAGCCCCTCGTGGGGTTACACGGTCACATACACGAGTCGAAGGGGTTCGTCAAGATCGGGAGGACGCTCTGCCTGAACCCGGGGAGCGAGTATTCCGATGGGATCCTCAGAGGTGCCCTCTTGAACCTCGAGGGGAATCGCGTCAAGGAGTTCCTGCTCACGAGCGGCTAGTCTGAAGACTCGCACCGAGGCAGCACCCTTTCCTGAATCAGTAGGGCACGAGATTCATTCAGTCGACGAAATCAAGAAGTGTCGGGTTGCGAGTCGGTCTCCTTCGAGGCTTCTTCCCTTCCTCGCCCGAAGCGGAGACCAACCTCCTCATCCTGTTCTCCTTGAAGATGCTGCTGTAGTAGTACGACTCATCGATGGTCCCTTCCGCCAGGAGTATCACGACCCTGCCCTCCGCCGTCCTCCCGGTCCTTCCGCGTCTCTGTATGGACCTGATTTCGGAGGGGACCGCTTCGTAGAAGACGACGATGTCGACATCCGGGACGTGCAGCCCCTCCTCCCCGATGCTACTGCTTACCAGTATGGGGAATCTGCCCTCCCTGAACATCTCGAGCCTCTCCGTCTGGAGACGCTGGTCCATCCCCTTGTCTCCGGCTCTGTCGGCTTGACCGACGAAGCGGCGCGCATCGAGGTTCGCCGCATCAAGCCTCTCGATGATGCTATCGATCGTGTCCCTGTACTGTGTAAAGACTATCACCTTCGAGTCCTTCTTCTTTCCGAGCTGGTCTCTTATGACCGAGACGAGCCTCTCGAGCTTTGGATGAGCGACTCCTCTTATCTTCTTCGCCTCCTCCTCGATTCTCGTCCATCGGGGGTCCTTCAACAGGTATACCGTCGCCCTCCCCCGCTCAGTCTTCTCCCTCAGCCTCTCGAGGTACTTCGAGAGAGACGATGCTCCCTGGGTCTCGAGCACCTCGAGGGCATGGAGTATAACGACGGCCTGGGCCATCTTCTTCGAGACCCTATCTCCCCTCAAGAAGCCGGCGTTCCGCAGCCGAGTTATCTTCTCGTTGAAGATCTCGCGAATGCGCGAGATGGTCTCCTGATACTCCTCCGGGAGGGGAACCTTGAACGCCTCAGTCGCGGTTCTCTCGACGTAAGGACGGACGTCCTGGTCCTCTTCGCTTCTCGATTCGACCCTGTCGATGTAGAGGTTCCTCTTTATCTCTTGGACCTTCTCTCTTGAGCCACCCGGAGAGGCGGTTAGACCGAGAATCAGGGGGTGCTCGGCCTCCTCGGCATAGAGTTTTGCGAGCTGGGTGTAGGAGTAGTCCCTCACGGACCTGTGAGCCTCGTCGAAGACAGCGAGCACAAGCTCCCTCAGCGATACGAGTCGATTCTTCACGTCGTTGAAGTCAGTCTGCGGCGTTGCGAAGAGCAGTTTCGCTGAGGTCCAGAGCTCCGTCCTCTCGGTCGGCCCCGTCGCGCCCGTCAGGACCGCGAGTTGTCTCGGGGGGAGGGCGAAATGGGCCCTGAAGCTCTCGTAATGCTGGAGGGTCAGAGGCTTGGTTGGGGCCATCACTAGCACCTTCCCCTCCGGAAACTTCTCGAGCCTGGAGGCGGCGACGAGTATCGCGATCATCGTCTTCCCCAATCCTGTCGGCAGGACTACGAGCGTGTTCGAAGCTGTAGCCGTCTCTGCGATCCTTCTCTGGTATTCTCGGGGCTCGAAACCGCCGGTGAGCGTCATCTAGGTTTCAGAGTCTGGAGCGGGTGGATTATAACGGTGAAACGAGCGTCGCCATCCGTTCGCATGGGCGACACGTCCATACGTGTTTTTAGTCGTCTAGACCGAACCCGTTGGCCGTGGAGGAGGCTTGAGCAAAAAGAGCGTCGCGGTACTCGCAGCGACCGGTATGGTCGGGCAGCGATACGTCAGCATGCTCTCCGACCATCCCCTCTTCGAGGTCACGACTGTCACGGGCCACGAGAGCGCCGGGAAGAGGTATCGGGAGGCCCTGAAGTCACGCGGAGATTTTCGCATCAGCGAGGA
>VBPP01000195.1 GCA_005877365.1 Nitrososphaerota archaeon | reverse complement strand
GAGCTAGTCGCGATCGGTGAGGCTCTCCTAACGACCGAGGAGATCACAGGAGCCCAGAAGGGACTCGCGTTCTCGGTCAGGAGGGTGGTCATGAAGCTGGGTACGTACCCGAGGCTGTGGAAGACGGAGCAGCTGCAGAAGCCCCCCTAGTCAGACCTCGCTTATCTTGGTGCGAGCCGCCCATAACGCGGGGAAGAATCTCCTTCTGAGGGTCGTCTTGAGATACGCGACACCGGACGACTGGAAGGAGTAGGAGTTCATCGTCTCCTTCACGACCTCAGCGCCCGTCCCGTGTTTCCTCCCTATGATCCGCTCCACCATCCCCATATGGTGGTTCCTCCACAGCCAGAAGTACTTGTCGTACTCCAAGAGCGCTTCGGCGAGCTCGACTACAGCGGAATACCCGCTCTCCGAGTAGACCGCGACGACCGCGTCGACCTCCTTCTCGAAGATGATTCTTTCCCTCTCCTTCTGTTCCTTGTCCGCGGGCGCCTCGACCGCGAACCCGTTGCTCTTCAGAACCTGCCTGAAGCCGTCCCAGAGGGCGGGCGACTCCCACTTCCTGAAGAGCTTCTGGTAGTCGGGTTTATCTTGCTTGTGAAGGTCCAGGAACTTCTCTTCCTTCTGCCCGGAGACAAACTCGAGTTCGCGGAACTGCAACGACTGGAAGCCGCTGGCCGGGCTCAGGACACTTCGAAACTTCAGAAAGTCGGTCGGCCTGATCGTCTCGAGGACCTCGAGCTGCTGTATGAGCACCTTCTGGATCGTGACCACCCGCCGAATCAGCCTCGCAGCCTCGTACAGGTCCCCCGAGTACATCAGCGAGATGGCTGTCTCGAGCTCATCCACCATGAGCTTGAACCACAGCTCGTATACCTGATGAGCGATGACGAAGAGGAGCTCGTCGTGCTGGGCGGGCTTCGACAGAGGTTTCTGCAGGCTGAGAAGCTCGTCGAGCTTGAGATAACCCTTGTAGGAGAGGGGCTTTCTCTGCGCCGATTTCACTGATACAGCCATGGGTAGAGGGCCTTCACTTCTGCGATCGATTTCTTGATCGCCGCGGGGTCAGCATCGTTTGCCTTCATCTTGCCCGCGTAATACTCGCGGTATGCTTCTATATCGAGCAGGCCGTGTCCGCAGAGGTTGAAGAGGATTACCTTCTCCTCCCCGCTCGCTTTGCACCTCTTCGCTTCGTCGATTACCGCACGGATGGCGTGTGCCGTCTCGGGGGCCGGGAGAACTCCTTCTGTCCTAGCGAAGAAGGACGCAGCCTCGAAGGCTTCGATCTGGTTGTAGGCGACCGCATCGATGACCCCCAAGCTGCGAAGGAGACTCAGGGTGGGGGCCGTCCCGTGAACCCTGAGGCCCCCAGTGTGCACGACTGGGGGGACGAAGGTGTGCCCGACCGTGTACATCTTGAACAGAGGGCTAGTCCTCATTATATCCGCGTGGTCGTAGATGTATTCGCCCTTCGTCAGCTTCGGGGCGGCTGACGATTCAGCGCCCAGGAATTGGACCCTCTTCGGGCTCTTCCTTGTGACGCCGTCGTGATAGAAGGGCCAGAATATTCCCGAGAAGTTGCTTCCACCTCCCACGCATCCGACAACCAGGTCTGGGTACTCGTCGAGTCGCTGCAACTGTCCCCTCGCCTCCTCCCCCACGACCGTCTGACTGGCCAGGACAAAATTCATGATGCTCCCCACGGCGTTCCTCGCGTCGGGGTCGCTGCGGGCGTCCTCGAGAGCCTCGCTCTTCGCGATGCTCATCGTCCCGGGTCCATTCGGGTCTTTCCTGAGTATCTCTCGCCCCACCTTGGTCCGTCTGCTAGGGCTGGAAAAGATCTCGGCCCCCCAGCCTTCAGCCAGGTCCTTTCGATAGGGTTTACCCTCGTAGGAAGAGCGGGACATGTATATCGTGCACTTTACCCCAAAGATTGAGCAACCGAAGGCGAGCGCCGTCCCCCACTGACCGGCCGTGGTGCTCGTGACGAGCCTCTCGATTCCCTCCTTTGCCGCGTAGTAGGCCTGGGCCACAGCGGCGTTCGCTTTGTGCGAGCCCGGAGGGCTCCCTGTTTCGTTCTTGTAGTAGATCCTCGCGGGAGTGTGCAGAGCCTCTTCGAGGTGCCTCGCCCTGACGAGGGGAGTAGGCCTCCAGATTGAGTAGACCTGTCTCACCTCTTCGGGTATTGGGATGAAGCGCTCCCCCGAATACTCGTGGCGAGCGAGCTCGCTGATGAATGTCCGGTGGAGTAACTTCTTGTCAGCGGTTTCCCTGGTCTCCGGGTCCAGGACTGGGGGAAGTTTCGCGGGGAGGTCGGGTACTATGTTGTACCACTGACGTGGTATCTCAATCGGCTCTTCGAGCCTTGTGACCATCCAAGAACTCCCTCTACGAGGTCAGCCTTTCCAGGGGGCGATTGTTTACCAGCTGCTCGTACGTGATCTGTCTCTCCAGGAGACTGTGACTCGTCATCCAGCCCTGAATCGTCGAGAAGGTCTCCTTCGAGTAGGGCTTCATCTCCCCCCACTGCACCACTTGGATAGAATCTTCAATTCTGCGGGTTGCCTCGGTGGCTTTTCTCTTCAGCTGCCTCGGATAGCCTCCGAGCGTCTCCATCAAGATCTTCAGGTAGAGAGGCTTGTACTTCAGTGGCTTCTCCTTGATTGCCGTGATGGCCCTCCCGACAGCGCGGAGAAAGACCGAAATCTCTTTCTCGGAGAGGTTGCTCCTCGCGATGTACGCCAAGACATCGACCATGTCCGTCTGAAAGACGTTTCTGTAGCCGAGTTCCTCGGCAACCTCCGTGTAGGGAGAGATGAGAGAGGCGGCGGTGCAGCGTCCCTCCATCAGGGCGAGTAGCCTGTTGTGAGGCGCACCGCCGTGCACGAGCCTGATTCTTTCGTAGGGGACGTGCTCCTCGAGCTGTCTCAGGTTACAGTAGTGCGAGCCTGTCCTCAGGTTGACGAGAATCTCCTTGTCTGCCAGGTCGGTGACCCCCCTGATCTTCGAGTCCGGTGGAACGAAGATCGAGAACGCGTAGTTCATGGAGCTCGTCGCGCCGACGATCCTGTTCTTCCCCCCGTCCGAGAGTCGGTCGAGCGCAGCCCACGCGCAGCAGTTGTAGGCGTCGACCTTCCCCTCATCGACGAGCCCCCCATACCACTGGACCTTGTTCCCCGGCTCGACGTCCTTGGGATCGAGAGCGTAGAACGTGACATCGATTCCTTCATCGGCGAAAAATCCTTCCTCCTTGGCGACTATCTCGGGGAAAGACCAAGGGATGAAGGAATTCTTTATCCTCAGCTGCATCATCTCCACCAGAGTAGAAGGACGCGCAGGATGCTTGTATGTGTTGTGTGAGGATAATTCGAACTCAGTATGAGGCGGCAGCGCTCACATCGACGGTCCCCGAGTACCCCCTCCCCTCCTGAGTGAGACCGTGCTCGAGGAGGAACGAGTGGATTTGCAGGAACTCCTCCTTCTGTAAGGTTCTCGCCTCCGCCCACACCGGTAGTGTCAGTCTGGAGGCAACGGCCGAGCGACTAGCCTCCAGCTCGGGGAGATATCGATCGATAACCTCTTCGAACTCCTTGACGTACCTCCTTCTGTACTTCTCCCGCTCCGCGTTTATCAGAGTGATTGCCCCGTTGATCGACTTCACGAAGGCGGTCAGCGCGTCGTGACCCAGCTTCTCGTTGAAGACCACGACCGTCGGTTCCGTGCGCGATAGAGCGAGGACCCTTCTGTAACCGATCGCCTCAGCAGCCTCGGCGTACGGCCCCGCGAGGGTTGCCGCATCGACCTCCTTCGACATCAACGCCTTGAAACATCTCTCCACCCCGCCCACGTGAGAAAGTCTCACGCGCTCCTCAGGCACAAACTCGGAGAGATTCTTCAGTGTAACGTAGTGGGCATCGGCATTCTTGTTCACCGCTATCGGGGTTCCGCTCTCTATGAGGTCGAGAACGGAGTTTATTCTGGTGTCGGGGCGCGTGTAGATTGCGAAGGTCTTGATGAGGGATGACTTCAGGGCGGCGCCGATGAGGCCCCTTCCTGTCTCGCTCGTGCTGTAGACTCCCTGCCAGGCGCAACAGAAGTAGAAGTCGCGTGATTTCGTCTCGAATGCCTCCTTGTACCACTGCGCCTTCCCCTCGGGTTGTCCCTGCGGGACTATGTCGTGAACGTCAAGCTCTATCCCGTCCTGCTCGAAGAGATGCTGTTCCCTCGCCACTAGAATCGGAAACATCCAGTAGAAGTAAGGCTGATAGTAGCCGTGGGAGATCTTTGTAAGTGTCTTCAAGGTTCTATCGTCCTCTTGCTCGTCTCCTTTCATTTAAGGGTTCCCGGGCTGTCTTTGGCATGAATCACTACGGCAGTTGCAGTCTCTTGAAGGTCGTTAACGCGGTTGAGATTTCTTTGAGGTCCGTCGCGTCGGGGTGAAAGATGCTCCTGGATTCGTATTTCAGCTCGAACGGATATCCGGCGCTGATTCCAGGTCTGGTTGGCGCTATTCCGGCTATCGTCCCGATAATCCTCTGAGCATCCTCGCTCAGAAGGAAGTCTAGGAATCTGCGGGCCGACTCATTCTCCTCGGCACCACTGACGAGCCCCGCGGAGGTGAAGGTTAGCATAGGGGGAGCCTCCTTCATTCTCAGGAGCGCCACAGGGGAACCGCTCGTCTTCTCTCGGAAGTAT
>VBPP01000194.1 GCA_005877365.1 Nitrososphaerota archaeon | reverse complement strand
TGACAGTTGCCAGAGTGATAATGCATCGGGCTATCCTGAAATTCTCTCCACCCGCTTATAAGAGCTGCGCAGGCAAAACCTTCTAATCACGGTTCACGAGGCCACGCGAAGCTTTGAAGATTGTCCTGAGAATCGGGGGCTCCGTCCTCGGTTCGCCTCCCCACCCCGAGGTGGTCGAAGGTTACTCCAAGGTCGTATCCGAACTCACGGGTGAGGGGCACACGCTCGCTGTCATAGTGGGAGGCGGTCCCCTCTCCAGAAAGTACATCGAATCCGCGAGGAAAGTCGGCCTCTCAGGCTTCCATCAAGACCTGATAGCGATCCACACATCGAGACTCAACGCGCGCCTGGTCGCTATGAAGCTCGGGGGAGTCAGCTCCGTGCCCACCTCAATCAACAGCATGCTTGCCAGGTTGAGCAGGAACAGGGTGGGTGTCATGGGCGGCTTGAGGCCGGGGATAACCACGGATACAGTCGCCGCGATTCTTGCCCAGAAGTGGAATGCGGACCTTCTGGTCAAGGGTTCGAACCAGGAAGGAATCTACACCTCCGACCCGAAGATCGACAGAAAGGCGAAGAAGCTCGACTCGATCTCCTACGCGAGGATGAAGGAGATACTCGGGGGGCACCACACTCCCGGGATCCACAGCATCGTCGACCCGGTTGCGGTCGAGCAGCTTGCAGACAGCAGGGTGAAGCTCATCGTCCTTGATGGCAGTGACCCGAGGAACGTGATGATGGCCGTTCAAGGAGCGAAGATAGGAACGGTCGTCTCCTGACGCCCCTTCTCGTTTATTGGCTGACGGTGCCAGTATCGAGTAGCTGATTGGTCAGTCTAGGTCGTCTACATCTCCTTGGTGGTTGCAACACTCGTCTCATTCTGGTCGTCCCTGATTGAAGCCACTTACCTCACCGTAAGGCGGTCTCCCTCAACGCCGCCGCCAGGTCGGGCACTAGGGGGCGGTCAGGCGCTCGAACTCATCAGAGAGAAGACAAGGCTGGTCAGCACGACAACCTTCATCGATACTATAACCAACGTCGTCCTCGCTTCCTCAATCGGGACCCCAAGTTCGAGGAAGGGCACCCGGATGGCTCCCGTACACTCTTTCAGGAGTTGTGGCATTCCGCGAATGTAGCTCCTCACGAGAATCCAAGGGGGCTCATTCAGCCGAGTCGTGGGTCCCTTCACGCAGTTTTACTTCGGGGCCCTACTTTGTTGCGAAATACCTGTAGCTCCTCCACCCGGGACCCTGATCTGGGAGACGTTCCACTTTCAGAGTCTTTCCACCATCATTCGAAATTATTGAAATTACACTCTGCTTTCGTATTCCATGCATCTCCATGATTGGACGGTTCATCAGTCTGCTTCGAATTTTGTATGCTAGCATTCTGGAACGATTTGGAAGAGTCTTCAACCCTATTTGCTCCTCCGCCAACTGGAAGACCAGCAGGCCGCGCGGAGAAATAATTCTCAGCAACTCATTCAGGTATTTTGTTGTATAGTGGGGCTTCATGTGCTGTAGGGTGATACTCGAGTAAACAAAATCGAAGGTGTCGTCCCCGAAGAAGCGCAAGTCGTCACGCTGGTTAAGGTAGAATCTGCATTTACCGATCTCTCGGTTGTATTTTTCGGCTAGCCGAATCATCGATTCCGAGATGTCGACGCCCGAGACTTCGTCAAAGTAGTTAGCCAAAGCCCGAGTGAGACGCCCAACGCCACAACCAAAATCCAGAGCTCTGCCGTGGCCAATCTTCAGGTTCATCGACTCGACCTCCCGCATGATTCCATTCACCTCATCAAGCCCAGTCTTGAAGAAATCTTCGAGCCGCCACTTGTTCCCCCGCCTTTCGCGGTTGATCAGAATCGCCCACAAAGGGTCGGTCTTGGCAAATTTCTCCCAGTCTTGTGCTAGCTGTCGCAGGTCCAAACGCCCTCGGTCTCGTTCGCCACTAATGGGGCGTGAATGTTAAGCTTCCCTTTTTTCTGCTACCTTAGGTGGGCTTCCGCAAACGACGGTTTATTTGGCGTGGAAGCATCCGTTCTGACGGTCAGCCTAAAATCTTCTTCACCTCTCCTCCCTTTAGAATACGCTGGTAAGAAGGTCTTCGGGCCTGTTCCAGGGATACAACAATCCAAGGCCGAGCTCGAGCCTCTCGACGGCGCCAGGTGTCGGCGTCGACCATCTCATTTAACACTCCATGATACCTGATGCTTCGAAAGATGTTCTCAGACCAAACCAGCGGGAAGTCGCCGAACGGTTCAGGTCGAAAGGGCCCCAGCCAGCTGGTCGCAGACGACACGCCAGTCAAACCTCTTTGCCATCGTAGGCCCATTTTTCATCGCAGCGTCTGCCACCTCCTCGCTCATTCCCTTGCTGATGGCTTTCGCGAGTGCTGCACTGTCTCCAGCTTCGAATAAGAGTCCGACCTCCTCGTTAACTATTTCGGGAAGGCCGCCCACATTGGACGCAACCACGGGGACGCCACAAGCAATGCCTTCTAGCGCCGGGAGGCCGAAAGTCTCGTATCGGGAAGGCACGACGACTAGTCTCGATGAATTGAAGAAGTGCGGCATATCTCCGTGTGGAACCGTACCATAAAACTCGATCTTTTCCCTTAACTCTTCAGGGACATTCCTCATCACGACAGCCCTCTGGTCTGGGTTAAATGGTCCTACCACCCCAACTTTGTACCTTCTTAGCTCTGAAAGAAAGAGGTGCTTCAGTGAACTCAATAAGATATCGAGCCCCTTTACTTTCTGGAACCTACCGACAAAGAGGATGTCCTGAACCTTCTCTGTGGGGCTGGGTCTAAAATTCTCCGTGTCGACGCCATTGGGAATCACTCTTGTCAGATTTCTCTCAGTCAGTCTGAAGTGAATCATTCGTTCTTCAAGAAAACCGCTCACACAGAGAGTCCTTGCATCCTTCAGCCTCTTCTCGGCACGAATCTCTCGCCTTCTGAGGACGAACATTCTTCCGTATTCGAACAGCCCGGACTCAAGAGATACGTACGATGATATCGGCCTGTCTATGGCAACGGTGTGAATGTAACGGACAACCTTTTCCACAGCCACTCGCGATGCGAACAGAGCTCCCGAGCCATAATTGTTAAACGAAAGGACCCAGTCGTAGGTATCGACCAGTTTCTTGACCTGGGGCGGAGAAATAGCTCTTCCATCCAACACATCTCTGCCAAGAGCCGACCTGATGACACGGATTCCGTCCACACTTTCGAATTCGTCTTCTCCTTTGCCTGGGACGAGGATCTCGACCTCCAGCCCCCTCCTCTTCAGACCGTGAGTTATTTCCCACAGCGATACGGAGAGGCCGCCGACCCGTTCTCTGCTGTGGGGCGGGTAAGCGTACCAAGGCACGAGGATCTTCAATCCGCTCATCCTTTTAACGAGCCGACCGCACCTCCCTCAAGAGGGCTTGAAAAAAGAACTCTCCCTCTTCCTCTCCCCCCATCCGGACGACTTGGTCTATTCAACGTTCTCTGCACTGACCGACACTTCCAAATCGAGATCTGCAATCGTTTTCTTCAACGTCTCCAGCTTCACGAGATGGCGGTTCCTTTCTAGACCTGCCGTTACGCTTCTGAGGAAACTCGAAGACAGGCTCTTGTTGAACTTTATGGGAGTGAGAGTATCCTACAAGAACCTGCCAGACTCCTCGATAACGCAGAAGAGAACTGGATATGCTAGCGAAGGGACTCCGACCTTCTCCGAACTCTACTCTCCCTTGGGAGTTGGAGGGCATCCTGACCATCTGTTTGTCCGCGATTTCGCTCTGTCAATCTGGAAAGGAATGAAGGGGAAGACCGTCATGTTCTTCTACGAAGACCTCCCGTACGCAGCTAGGATGAAGGACCTTGGAGCGACTGAAAAGGAGCTTGCCATTGAAGTCGGGGAAATCTGTGGAAGGGTAGAGGCGAGATGCCTTCCACTCACCAAGAACGCGTTGCGGAGGAAGAGATTCTATTCAAGACTCTACCTGACACAGACTGACCAATCAGACCTGATCTTGTCTCACGCCAGGAAGGTTGGCGAGGAATGCGGTTTGGAATACGCAGAGCGATTCTTCGTCGCCACTTAGCTAGCCTTCGAATTTCACCGAGTGTAGCCTGTCCCATTGTGAAAGGATTCTCAAGATATCGTAATCACAGATCTCGACTATTCCGGGGTATGGATCTGTCGTCGGGGCTACCTTCAAGCCGATGAATCTACGCGAAACGAAAAAGAAAAACGCTCTCTTCTTCGTTGTCACTGACAGCAGCATTCCGTTCCCTTCAACGAGTATCTTGAACATCGTAGCCTCATTGATGATCTTCAGGCGTCTCCCCCCTTTCGCCGAAGCCTCCTCCACCTCGACGGCTCCACGAAACCTCGAAGAAACTTCAGATAGAAGATCGGAGTGTACGCCAAGTTCTTGATGCTTCTGCTGTTCAGGGCTATCAACACAACCACCCTAAATGCAAAGAGAAGCTGTCGAAGGCTGAGGCCGCATGCGAGCCTTGTATTCGCTCCCTCCCATTCAGGCTTGAACTTCCTGAATTGAGAGCGATGGATCATCGCATCAGCGAGATAGACTACCCTCAGTCCCAGCTGCGAAAGTCTCTTTTCGATGAAGTACGTCTCCCTGGCGTCGATGTACTCGGGTATCACTCTTCCCTTGAAATCTCTCTTTCTCAATAGCAGTAATCCAGCGGGAAGGCCGTAAGCAAACCTGTGCCCCTCCGCCATGCCTACGATTGCGCCACGCTTCTGATCCGTTAAGATCTTCGCACCGGTCTTGAAGAAACGATTGTCCCTAATCTCAACGTCGCTGTCGACGAAGGCAAGGTACTCCGTGTTTGTGCTGTCGAAACAGAGCTGTCTCGCATATCCCAATCCCTTATGTTCTATGATCAGTAATGCGTCATACCTCTTCGCTATTTCTCGTGTGCTGTCAGTGCTGCCATGGTCGACTACGAGGAGCCTGCCGTCTGGCGCAGAGCGCCGCACACTTGACAGACATCCTTCCAGAGTCCCTGCGGAGTTGTAGGTGCAGACGCAGATTGTCAGATCATTGTCATCCATCATGACCATCGATCTTCGAATAGACGGCCAGAAAATGATCTCCCAACCTGTTCAGCGGGAATACTCCTCCGAAAACCATGTCAACCTTCTTGAGCCAGCCGAGCCCTGGCTCGCCAGGGAGATACTTCGTCAGGTTGGACGGAGGGAGGAGGACACACACGCCATGGACTCTCTTCAACTTGAAGTACCTTGCCACCGCTTTGTTTAGCGAGCCCACGGAGTAGGACGTCGTGGTCACGCAGAAGCGAGATTTGCCCAAAGGAACAGGGTTGGTGAGCCTCGCAACACTCATCGAAAGCTTGCCACGAAAGGCATACCCCAGTATTTCGTAAAGGCAGTACTTATTCCACACGCCGAGCAAGAGGTGAGCGTTAGACTTGAGGAGTGCATGAAGGTTAGATAGGAAATCGTCAAGGCGGGGGTCAGTGTTTATCGCTCCGTAAGTCGAGTAGGCTCCGTCCACCGATTCTATGCCGAGCTCATTCACCTTCTCCTTTAGCTCGTAGGGCCTGCAGTGGAGGAGGGTTATCCTGTGAGCCAATCCAAGCTTCTTGCTTTTGCTTCTTAGCACCTCGAGCATCTTGCTCGAGATGTCACACGCGACCACGTTTACGCCCCGCTCGGCCAGGCTAAGCGTCTCTGCGCCCGTTCCGCATCCTATTTCCAGGACGATTTCTCCCGGATGAAAGATGCCATTCATCACCTTCAGGGACATGTTGCGGAGCCATACATTCATGGAATTCCCGAAGATGTGTCGGTCGTAGTCTTCCGCGACTCCGTCAAAGGCAGCCTCGAGGTCCGCGTAGACCAGCTCAGAGTAATCTTCCGTTAGAGCCTCCCCCACAGGTCTGATTTCCACGTAGCTTAGTTGCCCCCAGTACGTTGTTCTCACCACTTCGTCTCCGTACTTCCTTGAGAAGACCGAAAGCAAAGGGTCGCCGAGGCCTTTTACGTGCCTGAGAGACGCGACACCCTGGATGACCCTTCCTTCGTTGTGCACGCGCACTTTGGGATCAGATTTCAGGTTCAAGACCCAATCTTGCGCAGAATTATTCTCCGGAAAGACAACTATCCTCCCCTCCACCGTTACGAACCGCAAGAGGACATGGTGAGGCTTCCCTGTCTTCCGCCCCGTTGTCTCCAGTCTGATGTATTGGCCTTGCGAAGACATCGTCAGGTCATTTTACCAAGCTCGAGTACAACGAGTTCAACCGTTGAGCGAGAGTATTCCAATCGCAGTTCTCCTTGATGAACTCTAGCCCTTCGTCCCCTGCTGAGACTAGCCTAGCCGGATTGGCAAGAGCTGTCTCGATTAGCTTGAATGCGCTCTCAGCCCTGGGTGAGACCAACAAACCGAACTTCCTGAATCCGGGTGATTCGGCATTGAACGCGATTACAGGAGTCCCGCAAGCCAGAGATTCCTGCAAAGTGCCTCCCCAGAACGGCTCTATGTCTTCCATATGCATAGGTACGAACGTCACCCAGCTGCGCGAATAGAGCTCGGGCAGTCTTTCATTGTCGAGTTATCCCAAGAAGAGAGCTGAATCTCGTAGCCCCAATCTCTCGGCGTCTCTG
>VBPP01000041.1 GCA_005877365.1 Nitrososphaerota archaeon | reverse complement strand
TCTATCTTCGCCACGAGCTCCGTTATCGTCGCAGCCACCTGCGCCGTGTGACAGTGTAACACGGGCGTATACCCCGCCGCTATTGCGGTCGGATGGTAGACGACGATGATCTGCCCCAGAAACTCCTTCGCGATCGTGGGTGGGTCTTTGGGAGGACCGAGAACCGACCCTCTCCTGAAGTCGGTCTTCGCTACACCCCTCAGATTGAAGCCGATGTTGTCCCCTGCGACAGCCTCCTCCATCGGCGTGTGGTGTGTCTCGATCGATTTCACCTCGGCGGTGATCCCCTCTGGCATTATCACCACGGTGTCTCCGACCCTAATCCTCCCGGTCTCGACACGCCCGACGGGCACCGTCCCCACCCCGGTAATCGTGTACACATCCTGAATGGGAATCCTCAGGGGCTTGTTGATCGGCTTCGGCGGCTCGGTGAAGGTGTCGAGGACCTCGAAGAGGGTCGGCCCCTTGTACCAGGGCATGTTCGTCGACTTCTTGATCAGGTTCTCCCCCGTCCACCCCGAGACCGGGATGATCTGCACCTTCTTGATGTCGTACCCAACAATCTTCAGGAGGTTCTCGACGTCCTGCTTCGACTCGTTGAACCTCTGCTCGGAGTACTTCACCGTCTGGTCGTCCATCTTGTTTATGCACACAACGAGCTGGTTGACCCCCAAGGTCCTCAGCAGGAATGCGTGCTCCCTCGCCTGTCCGCCCGGCCCCAGAGCCACGTCCTGCTCACCCTTCTTAGCGGACACAATCAGGACTGAGGCATCAGCCTCGGAGGCCCCCGTGATCATGTTCTTGATGAAGTCGCGATGCCCCGGCGCGTCTATCAGCGTGTAGAAGAACTTCGGCGTCTCGAACTTCTGGAAGGCGAGGTCGATCGTGACCCCCCTCTCCCTCTCGTCCTTCAGCTCGTCGAGGACCCACGCATACTTGAAGGAGTCGCCGGCCCCCGTCTTCTCGGACTCCCTCGCGAACTCCTCGATCATCCTCTGGTCGACGACGCCGAGGTCGAAGAGGAAATGGCCCATAGTAGTGGACTTGCCGTGGTCTACGTGACCCGTGACAATGAGATTGAGGTGAGGCTTATTAGCCAAAGCTAAACCCTTGAATTACGAGGAACGACCCCGTCCCAGATTATTTAAGCGTGATGGGAACAGGGAACAGACGCCCCCGCTAACTTGGCGGGACATCGTATTCGGGTCGTCTGACGGGGCATAAAGCCGCCATTTTGGTTCCGTCAAGTTCGCCGCACATAAGCGCACATTTATCTCCTCGGTTCCCTGACATTGAGACACCTCCGGGGGTTGAACAAGGTGGAAGATAACCTACGGTTAATGAAAACGCTGGATGACGCGTGGAATGCGGGGCCTGGAAGCAAAGACTGGGATACATTCAGGAAGCGCCACGCTGAAAATGTCGCCGTGTACTGGCCCGGTCAACCCACACCAACAAGAGGAAGGCATAACCATGATAGCGAAGCCGTGGAATTTTTCAAGATATTTCCTGACAATCATCTGGTGAACAATCCGTACAAGATCCTATTCGGACAAGGGGACTACACTTGTTCAGTGGCCGAGTTTACGGGCACTATGAAGGGTCCCATGAAGGGGGCTGACGGAAAAATGATTCCTCCTACGAACAAGAAATTTCGACTTGAGTTTTGTACGGTCGCCACTTGGAAGAAGGGAGAAATCGTGGAGGAGAGACTAAACTACGACTTGGTGGGAATGCTGAAGCAAATCGGCGTGATGTGAGGAAACTTGCGCAAGTATCGGTACGCTTCTATCTGAAGTGGGGAAGACCTCTCGATTTCGTCCTGCTGCTCATGCGCAGGACGTCGAAAAAATCTATGAACCCTTGTGGGGGCGGAGGTGGCGATGGCGCACAAGAGCGGATTCGTGGTCGGCCTTGCCATCGGCCTCTTGGCGTATCTCTTGCAGAACAGCATAATCTCCCTTTCACTCTTCTCATTCCAACCGTCCGTATTGATATTTGAAATTGCGGGAGCCATGGTCTTGCTTTCATTCGTCGTTGGTATCGTCTCCACGCTCCGCCACAAGGCAGTCTTCGGAGCTACCGTCGATGCAGCGATCTTTGGCTTCACCACAGGCTTCGGACTACTTCCAATCATCGCCGTCCTTACCGCGGGGCACCTGCCGAACCCCGTCCCACAAGCTATCTCAGAGATATGAATCGAATTGAACCCAATTTCAACAGGTTCACGTTGATCCAGGGCCGTGTGGTCTGACGGTGTCATTTGAGCCAAGCGATTTCGAGGGGGGAAGGCTGGAAATCTCTTCATGGGTAAGGGCGCGGGCGAGCGTCCCCGTGCCTACGCATGAGGCGTCGGAATAGTGTAGGCGAACCAGACGGTTCCTACTCCCTGACCTAACGTGTTAGGTTACCTGCTTGCTCCCGTCTTTCCGTGTGATAGTGCCGAAGCTCGATGCGCTGAGCCCGGGTGGAACCGTGATCTTACTCGTGGAGAATGCGGGCCAGTTGATAGCGCAATTACCGTAGCAGGCGCTCGTCCCGTTGTTGGGCTTGTCCACCTTGAACATGTAGAGGGTGAAGCCGGTGCCGTTGGTCAGGTAGAACCCAATCGAGGAGTTGTACCCCAGGCCGACCGTGTAGGCGGGGGAGCTAGGACCGGCGACCGTCTGAGTCGAGGTGCTTGTCTGGGTGACCGTCGTTTTCTGGGCGACTGTCGTCGTCTGGGTGACGGTGGTAGGGTTGGCAGCAAAGTAGCCGGTTGATGCCGCGAAGATGACCGCGAGGGCTATGAAGATGGCCGAGATCGTGCGAAAGTTCGCCAATCTGCGGTGGATTTCAATAGTGCTATTTTATTCATTTTCCACAATTTCTCCTCATTTCATCCCCATTTCCTAGTACTTCCAGGTTACGACGAAGAAGATCGAGTAGCCCACAACCTGCAGAACCTGTATGTAGAGAAGTGGCGCGGCGACGGCGGCGCCGAAGCTCTCTGCAAGGACGTAGTAGAAGTAGGCCGCGACTATGTTTGCTAGAAAGAGTGGGAAGACGAAGGCTGTCGCGCCCACCAAGACCCTCCCCCTCAAGTCTTTCCAGCTTTTCACATGGATTGCCAGAATCCCAAGGAGAAGAAGCGCACTCACCGCTGAGATCCCGATGTCCATGAGCCACAAGGTGCCTACCATGTTTTTGCTCACCGAACCCCCCGGGGTGCGTATTTACTTTTTCCTACTTTCATCCAAAATCTCTCCCATGACCTCTCCCTTCGAAAGCCAGCCGCTCACGTAGAAGACCGCACCGTATTCTTCTCCGACCGCTTCAACGACGTGATGCCTGACCAGGATATCGAGATGATGCCTGATCGTGGTGTAGTCCATCCCGAGCTCCTTCGCCAGCTGGTGGGCGTTCAGAGGCTTCGCAGTTATCGCCCTGAGAATCTTTACGCGAGTCGGACCACCCCTCGTCCCCTCGAGCAACCACCAGAGGAGTCTCCTAGTGGAGACCTCGGCCAGAGTTAGACCACCACTCCCAGAACCCTCGAATATTGCAAAGAGTCGCGAAGATGCGATATGAACCTTCGTCCCGATCCCTGACCAACCGGGGTAGTCCTCGAGCGCCCCTCGCCGAGGATCGGAGCAATTCTTATCGTCGCTGCTCCTCATGTCGAAGAGACAGACGATTACCGGAGAGTTCAGGCCTGTATCTTCGCGTTCATCCTTACAGTTCTCGTCGCCAGCTCGATTATCCTCTTGTCGTGAGTCGCGATGATCAGCGTCTTCGCTCTCAGGGCGTTGTCGCCCCTTAGCATCTCGAGAATCAACTCCGAGACCAGGGGGTCTAGAGACTCCGTGGGCTCGTCCATCACCAGGAGGGGCGGGTCCTTCACCATGGCCCTCGCGATGGATACTAGCTGCTTCTCCCCGACGCTAAGGTCGGCGACTTTCCTCTCCGCATCCGCGTTGATTCCCATCAATGCAAGAACCTCCTGCACCCGAGAAAGCCTCGACTCCCTTTCTCCCTCCCCGAGAAAGAAGAGCGGCAGCTCGACGTTTTGAGAAACTGTGAACTCCTGCATCAAGTTCTGGACCTGCGGAACGAGTCCGAGACTCGCGAGCCTGAGGGCGGTGAGCTCTCTCCCCGACAAGCGGGTGGTCTCTTTGCCGAGGACCTGGATGCTCCCGGAGCTCGCTCTCTCGAGACCCGCCAGGAGGTTGACTAGGGTCGTCTTCCCGCTCCCGACAGGCCCAGCCAGAGCCACAAACTCGCCCCGCTTCACCCGCATGTTGATGTCAGTGAAAACCTCCCTCCGCTTCGGCTCGAGGAATACCTTGCTGACGTGGGTGAGCTGCGTTACGTTCCCAGTCGCCGCCCCGCCGAAAGCTGACCTGGAGAGACCCGGGATTAACTCGAGTTCTTCCACGAAAGACCAACCCCAACTGCGACGCCGGCAGAAATCCCCGCGGTGCAGGTAGCCAAGACGAACGCGAGGTTCGGTAAGACACCGACAAGGTTCCAGACGCCGGATGCGCCGAGAAAGTTCGAGAAGACAAGACCGAGAACCACACCGACAATCATCCCTGAGACGCCTGCCTCGAGGACGGCCGCGAGGACGGCTGCGGTGATCGTACGCCCGCTCGCGCCCAAGAACTGCAAGACGCTCGCCCCCTCCCCGGACGAGAGCGTGTCCGCCGTGCTGAGAAAGGTCGGGAAGAGCGAGAAGATAAAGACTGTGATGAGGAACAGTAATCTCTCTAGACCACCCACAGCCGCCCCAAGAAGAAGTATCGAGTAAGATCCGATGAGCGCAAAGACCGAGCCGATCATTAGCAGCCTTGCCCCACGCAGGCCAAGCCCCTTAGCCAACGATATGAGGGTGATGTGCCTCGCGGCGTGGGTCGACTCCGGTCAACCTCCTATCAGACGGAAGAGGCTGAGTCTACCCGGAGGTCGCTTGTGCGACCACCGTGTCTTTCTTCGTTGCCGTCTGGGCTATCGATTGGGCCGCCGGCTGTGAAAGGGTGCGTAGGAGCGACTGGATCTCTTCAATCTCCTTCCCGTTCTTCGTCCTCATCGAGGTGGAGTATTCGCTCGCGACCTTGAAGGTCCCCTCATCGAGCTCGCCGGCTCTGAACTGGACCTTGACGTTTGCGAGGAACCTGTCGAGGGATTCGCTTCTGCCCTCTATGTCATCCAAACGGGTTGAAAGGTTCTGAAGGAGGGCACTGTGAGATTCCTGAAAACTCTTCAGTTGCTGATTGTACTGGTCGACCATCTGCTGGTACATCGTGTGGGTAATCTCTCCATCCTTAACGAGCCCTTCGAGCGCCTGAACTCTCTTCCTCACGGTGTCTATCTCTCTCTTTAGGTTCTCGGCCTCGACCTTCCAGGCGGGTATCACTACGAGCCCGTCTCTGTCGACGAGGATTCTTCTCCCTGGGAACTCCGTGAACTCTCCGTTCCCCTGGTCTATCCCGACGAATTGAAGATCACCGCTCATGTCCACCGAGAAGCCGACGACATAACCCGCATACCTCCCGAAGGTGTCTTTGACCGGCCTTCCCACTAGCTTCTGGACAGCTTCCGTTCTCATGAGACTGAAGAGGGGTACCCCTCGATTTAGCGCGGAGGGTGAAAAACGGTTCTCCAAGTCGTTAATTATCTTACAACCGGGTGGTTGCTCTAGTGTGCGGTCGACGTCGAGAAGAATCGGCGTGCACAACTTTGACAACCGGGACTCGGTGTGTGAAGTTCGACCGCGAAAGAGGGAGGTTTAGTTGAAAATCCATATTGTGGCCCTTGGCCCGCTCTTTCGAGCGTCAAACGAGACCGACAAAACACAGATTTCAGGTCTATATCCCAGAACCATATCCTCTATATAGACTGGAGCAACATCAAGATTTTTGTTGAAAACTCAGCCATCTTCCTCACGCACACGAAATCGAACTCTGAAGGCAACTCTTCCCCTGGTCCTACTTGTCATTCTCGCGACATCGACCGTCCCGGCCTTCGCGGCCAAGACCTTTTCGGCGAGTGGTTCTTTCAAGGACACCGAAGTCCTCTACAGCAGTGTCACTCTTAGTGGGTCAAACGTGATATTTGACCAGACCAACGCTGGGATCATTAAGGGAACGTTCTCCGGACAGTACGTCGCGTACGTTCATCTCACGGTGGATCCCACTGGTGACGCGGTGTACCAAGCACTCGACGTCTGTACGTGCACGGTGGGGGGCAAGTCGGGAACTCTCTACTTCTACGAGCAGGGGACAATAACCAAGTTCGTTCTGCTCAGCTCCACAGCGACAATAGTGGGCGGCACGGACCAGCTCGCCAAGCTGCAGGGGAACATCGCGCTGCAGGGGATAGTTTACGACCCACTGCTGGGCCTGACGATGGGAACATACGCCGGGCAGATCTGGCGTGGCAGCAGCGACGATTAGGAAAGCCGATTTCCGTGATGATCCCGACGAGTCGCAGGTCCTTGTTGCGAATCGGCTTCTAGTTCTGCGCCAGATAGCTCCAGAGGATGACGCCCACGAGCATCACGACCGACCCAGCGAACCCCGTGATTAGCGCCCCGGCCAGTTCCTCGCTGAAGCCGAGTGTCATCACGAAGTCGAGTATTGGCTTCCTCACTACCCAGGCGAAGAAGCCGAGAGCGTACCCCATGAGCCAGAATCCGGTGAGCACTGCCTTTCTTCCCATGTTGATCTTACTCTGAGAGTCCTTTGGGTGGTAAATGCAACCGAGAGAGTTATCGTTTACACATCAGTTGAATTCTTTAGACGACTAGGCCGAGGTGGAACAGAACATAGGCGGTGAAGGTGCTGCTCAAGACTCCGAGGGAGAAGAAGGCGATCTCTACCTTCGCCGGGCGGCGGCTATCATCAGCAGCCTCTTCATTGATGCAGACTTGGAGCAGGGCTCCGAAGATTGCAGCCGGATCTTGACTCATTGAGTTCTGCCGATTCTTCGTTGTTGCCCTTCCGTTAATTAGGGTTATGGATTGCTCGTCTACGCGTGTATTCGAAACGTTTGAAATGGGTGCGCGAGAAGGGGAGAAGACGGCAGTATGATTACCCCCGTTGAAAAGAAGGTCGGCGTCGGCGAGTACACCCTGAGGTACGCGGAAGCCGGGAAGGGGGAGAGTCTCGTCATGCTGCACGGGAGCGACCACAGGGAGAACTGGAGGGTCTGGGAGCCTCTGCTTCAGCTCTCGGAGGGAAACCATCTGATCATGCCAGACCTCCTCGGGTACGGAGGGTCTTCGAAACCGATTGAAACCCCCGACCATCGAAAGCAGGCTCTAGTCCTTCACGAATTGATGGAAAGGCTCACCCTCGGGAAGGTTTCAATCGTTGGCTCAAGCTGGGGCGGGCAAATCGCCCTCGAGTACGCGCTGGAGTGGCCCGCGACGGTTAACTCACTCGTCCTAATCGCGAGCACCTACGATAAGGACCAGCTCCCTAGGCTGAGGAAGATGGGCAGGCCCACCCTGATAATCTGGGCTGAGGATGACCTCGTTACACAACTGAAGGCGGGTTACTCGCTCCGCGACGCGATAGCGACCTCGCGACTCGAGACACTGCCGCCGGTCGCGAAGGACCCAAGGTTCGGTTTCACCATCTCTCACAAGCTGGAGAGGTTCAGGAGCGAGGAGATTCTTGGCCTGATCATGAGGTTCATTCGCGACCCCGAAGGGGTGATTATGGAACCACCCGAGATGGAGAATGAACTCAGAGGGATGGCACTGAAGAAGAAGGACGACGAGCGGGCGGGAGGGATAACCTCTACCTAGACGCCATAGCGACGCGCTCTTGCTCGTTCTTTTTCTTGACCGAGTAACTATTCGAGTCGCCCGATGCGGCGAGCCTTATCTCGTCGGCGAGAATCTCCTCGATGCTCTTGGGAGATGTGAAGGCGATCTCCCGAACGCCCTCCGAGATGAAACGAAGAGCTAGGTCGACCCTCCTGATCGGAGAGATGTCTACAGAGAGGTGGTAGACGACGCCTCCGTAGCTCATCCGTGTGGTATCCTCGTTCGGGGCGGACTTCTCTATCGCGTACACAAGCTGTTGCACCGGGTTCTGACCCGTCCTGAGCTGGATGATCTCGAATGCGGTTCTGACGATGTTCATCGCGTGGGCCTTCTTCCCTCCCATCCTTCCGGTGTTCTTCGCGTAGCGCTTGCCGAAGTGCATCATCTGGTTGATGAGCCTCTCGACGATGTTGACCCTCGCCTTCGCGAATTTCTTGTGCTCGTGGCGGCCCCCCGACGTCGGCACAAGAACAGGTCTCAGGCTTATCACGCCCTGGAGGCCTGGGTCCTGCACCTTGACGCCGGAGAGGTCCCACCTCCCCCAGAGCAAGAGATTGGGGTACTCGAGCGTCGTCCTGCTCAAGGTTACCGCCTAGGCTTCTCCTTCCTTCCGTAGACGAGCTCGTTGAGCGAGACCCCGTTGACCTTGAAGACCTTCCACCTCACCCCGGGGATGTCGCCCATCGCGCGCCCCATTGAGCCGCCTATCCCCTCCAGCACGACCTCATCGTGCTCATCGACGAAGTTGAGCGCACCGTCCCCCGGGAGGAAGGCTGTCACCTGCTTTCCGTTCTTGACTATCTGGACCCTGCAACATTTTCGGATCGCTGAGTTCGGCTGCTTCGACTCGACCCCCACCTTCTCAAGGACTATCCCGCGCGCCTGCGGCGAACCCTCGAGTGGGTCGGCCTTGATGTCGAGGCCGAGCATCCTTCTCTTGTAGTACTTGTCTCCCCAGCGAAGGCGCTGCCTCTTCAGCTTTATCTGCCGCGCCGCGAATTCGCCTCTAGGGGAGCCTGACATCTTTACGGGCGACCTCTTCGGTCTCTATAAAAATTTTCAGAGGGGGGTCGTGATCTGGACGTTTGTGATTTCAAAGTAGCGCCTCGCGAGAAGCCTAACCTTTTCAGCGTTCCTCCCTCCCCTCCCCAGCACGGCACCCTTGTGCTTCTGCTCGACGACGACGACCACGCCCTTCGTCCCGTCCAGCCTCTCCTCCACCTTTACCTCCTGGACATAGCGAGGGTCGAGAGAGTTCTTTATCATCTCCGCGAGGTCATCAGACCACTCGACCACCTCGACGGGCTTCCTGACGGCCCTCTCGATGTTCTTGACCGAGGCACCCTTCTTGCCTATCGCGAGGCCCATCTGCCCCCTGCCTACGACGAAGATGAGCCGGCCCTGCTTCTCGTCGATTATGCAGTCTTTCGCCGTCGCCCCGCTCATGTTCTGGAACTCAGGGCGATGACAGAGACCCTGAATGGTCTCCCCAACATCCTCGCAAGCTCAGAGGAGGTCGCCTTGAGGTCGACGACCGGTACCTCCTGCCTCTGTGCCTCGCTTCTGACCCTAGCTCCCAGGCGCGGGGGGAGCGACTTGGTACATAGTATCACCCGCGAGCCTTTCATCCCGGATACCACCTCCTTGGCGCCAAGGAGGTATTTCCCACCCTTCATCGAGTCCTTGAGTATCTTCGCCAGCTGAGATGCTTCGGGCATCCGATCAGCTCATGTAGAGGTCGATCATGCCGGTCCCGACGGGAATCGGCAGCCCCACTATCACGTTTTCGGTCACACCCTTCAGCTCCTCCGCTTCGCCCTTGACAGCCGCCTCGGCGAGCGTGGGGACCGTAATCTCGAAGGCCGCCCTCGCTAGGACGCTGCTCTTGGCTCCGGCGATGCCGTGCCTCCCGATCTGCTGGATGTAGCCCTTGGCGGTCATCAGGTCGGCCACCAAGAAGATGTGCCGGATGTCGACCTCCAACCCCTGCTCGTCGAGGGTGCTCATCACCTCCCGGATGAGCGTCTGCCTCGCGGCCTCGATGCCGAGGACCTGAGCGACTTCGTGAACGTTGTTCGTTATGACCCTCTTCGGGTCGACTCCATTCACGGCCACGACCTTCCCCAGGTTGGAGCCCGTCGTCTGGATGAACCACTCGTCGCCTTCCTTGACCACGGTAACGCGTGTGATCCCCGGGATTCCCTTCAGCTTCATGTTGAGGACCTTGTTTCTCAGCGTGAAGAGTGTGGAAAGGTCTGCGTTCTCCATGTTTACCCTGATTACCTTTCCTCCCTTGTCTATCTGGACATTCCTCTTCCCTGTCTCTATCACCTTCGCGACCTCCTCGGCCTTTGCGTCTCGGTCCAGCATCGTGTCCTGGCTCAGGTGCAGCTTGATCCCCTCGGTGGGGTCGACCTCGCTGTACTCGACGACGTTCCCCACCTTCGTGAAGAGAATCTCCTTCGCGACCTTCAGCGCCTTCTCGTTGGAGGTCCTGTGCTCTTCGTCGAGGTAGATGTCCATCGAAGGCGTCGCGGGGATCTTGCGGGCGTCGACGAGCTCCATCAGCCTCGGCAGGCCTAGCGTGACGTCCCTCTCCCTTACACCGGCGAAGTGGAATGTCCTGAGGGTCATCTGGGTGCCGGGCTCGCCTATCGACTGGGCCGCCACGATACCGGAAGCCTCGCCCGGCTCGACTCTAGAGTAGTCCAGGGCCTCCTCAACCCTCTCCAGGACATTCTTCGCGCCCTGCTCCGTGAGCTTGCTCTCGGCGAGCTTCTGCTTGAGCTCGTTCAGAAGCCTATCGTTGAGTTTGGGAGCGAACCTCTTGAGGAGCTTCTCGGTCTCCTCCATCCCCAGCTTTACCCTGGAGGCGTTCTCGAGCGCCTCGGTCTCGATCAGTCTGTCTAGGTTTATGGGACGCCCGTGGTCGCTCTTCGCCGGGTCTACCCCGTCTTCCCCGTAGAGGAACTGAATTATGTGGCCGTTGGGGTCGCGGACAGTGAGGTCGTACTCGACCTTCAGGTGCTCCAGCGCGTTCACGAGGCGGCGCTGCATGTAGCCGCTCTGCTGCGTCCTCACCGCGGTGTCGACGAGACCCTCCCTCCCCCCCATCGCGTGGAAGAAGAACTCGGTGGGGTTGAGCCCGTCCCTGTAGTTGCTCTTGACGAAACCCTTGGACTCGGGGGATGGGTCGTTCCAGGGGAAGTGACTGAGGGACCTCCCCCTCAGCCCCTTTTCGATCCTCTTCCCGCGGACCGACTGCTGTCCCAGGGCGGCCGTCATCTGCCCCACGTTCAGGCTGGAGCCTCTCGCTCCCGTCCTCGCCATGATCGCACCGGAGTTCTCGATTGGGAGCGCTTTGTCTGCGATCCGCCCTGCCCTCTCCCTCGCGCGGGCGAGCTCGTTCACCGTGTGGAACTCGAGTGTGTCCTCCGGAGAGAGACCTCTGGTGCCCTCGAGCGTTCCCGCCTTGTACTTCTTGTTCAGCTCCAGTACGTTATGGTATGCCTCATCGAGCGTCTCTCGAATCTTCTCCTTCGCCTCTGTGGGGAGTTCGAGCTCGTTGAAGCCGTAGGTGAAGCCACGCCTGGTGAGGAAGGTCTTCAGGACCTTCAGTATGGAGTTGAGGAACTGCCTCGCCTGCTCGTTCCCGTAGTCCTTCGCGATTCGGTGGAGGAGGCTATCGGGCTCCTCAGCCCCTATCACAGCCTTATCGACGACCCCGGAGATGAGCTCGCCGTTCTTGATAACGACGTCGTTGGTCTCTCCCGACTTCATCGACTTCGCCCACTTCGATGTGAGGACGTAGTTGAGGTCCTTCGGGAGGAAGAGGGAGAAGAGCTGCTTCCCCGTATACGTGGGGTGGGCGCCCTTGTTGGCAGGGTCGGGGAGGTCATCCTCGTAGCCGCCGATCAGCGCGAGGTTGGAGAACTCGGCGGGAGACAGCGTCGTCTCGTCCCTCGTGAGCAGGAAGGCCGCCGTGATGAAGTCCCTGATCCCGCCTATGATCGGACCCCCGTACCGTCGAAGTCGGCGTTATAGGGCGGGCAGACGGAGGGGTGGAGCCTGAAGGTCCGGAAGGGGAGGACCCTCACGAAGTGCGCCATCACCGACATCCTGTGAAGAGATGGCTGCCTGTTGAAGAGGACCACATCGCCGTCCATAAGGTGTCTTTCGACGATGTATCCCGAGACGAGAGAGTCGGCGAGCGCCTTTCTGTCGCTGGCGAAGTCGAGTCTAATCTTCACTCCGTCCGGCCTGATGACATAATTGGCCCCGGGATGCTCGAAGGGTCCTCTCATTACGAGGTCCTTCAGGGCATCGATGTTCCATGG
>VBPP01000040.1 GCA_005877365.1 Nitrososphaerota archaeon | reverse complement strand
CTCTGGCTGAGCGTCTTGAGGGGCCTCCCGGAGCGGTGGTGGGCCTGGGGTATCCCGGAAACCTCGTTGTCGAAGTACGTCGTGACGTGGTAGTGGAGGAGGTCGACAAGGTCCTGGACGATCAGGTGAGGAGTGCCCGACTCCTTGCTCTCCCTCACCCTCTGGTTCACCCTGAGTATGTCGACGATCTTGTGGGTGAGGTCGTCCTCCGACCGGATTCCCGACTCGAGGGTAATCGAGGGCCTGACCGCGAGGGGGGGGACGGGGAGAACCTGGAGGACGAACCACTCCGGTCTCGCCGCCGCGGGGTTGAAGCCGAGGAGCCTGAGGTCGTCGTTCGTTAGCCTCTCCAGCCTCTCCCTTATCGCGACCGGCAGGAGCCTCGTGGCGCCTCCCTCCTCGGTTATCTCGTGGAAGATCGTAGGCTTGGTGAACTCGATTTGGTACTGCTGCTTCCCACAGTGAGGGCAGAGCTTGATCTTCTTCCCCTTCGTCATTATCTCCTTCGCGAGGGTCTCGGCGAGGTTGGGAGTGAAATCAGTCTTGGTGGAGAGCCTCTGCCTGTACGCGTCGAGCTCGGGCTGGGTGAGGAGTATCCTCCCGCACGTCCTGCACGTTGTCTGCAGCAACCTGTTGATTTCGTCGACGAAGGCGATGTGAAGGACAGGCTCGGCCAGCTCGACGTGCCCGAAGTGGCCGGGGCACCTCCCCGCGGTGTTCCCGCAGGTCCCGCACTTCTGGCCCGGCTCGAGCGTCCCCAGCCTGTTGTCCATGAGGCCGCCCTGGACGGGCATCCCATCCTCGTCGTAGGTCTCCGGCTGAGTTATCTCTGCGACCGAGTACTTCCTT
>VBPP01000039.1 GCA_005877365.1 Nitrososphaerota archaeon | reverse complement strand
CTTGCGCTCATCCTGGCGAATGGTCTCACGGTCTGAAAGGTTCTGGCAACCCCAAGCGACGAAACTTCGTGTGGCTTCAGACCTGATATGACTTTCCCATCGAACCTGATGCTTCCTGCTTCCGGCCTGTACACGCCGGATATCAGGTTGAACACGGTCGTCTTGCCCGCGCCGTTGGGCCCGATTAAGCCGAGAATCTCGCGCTCGCCTATTGAAAAGGAAAGGTTCTTCACGGCCACCAATCCACCGAAAGACTTCGTAACCCCGTCCAGTTCAAGAAGGGCATCCAAGTTGGACTGAAAGCGTGTGGAAGGCCTTTAAGCTTTCAGCGAAGAGAGTTTTGAGGCATTAGGGGATGAATGAGAAATCGTCTTGATTTGATTCTCACGGATCGCACGCACTTCAATCTGCGCTCTGCGCTCTTGCGATTCTTGATTCACAAATTCCTAGGTGAGCACTTTCACGATTGTTTGTTCGAGTTTCGGGTCTACTTTCTCAGGTACTCAAATAGCTGAATTTCGGCGGGCTCCCAGTCAACAAGTTTCCCCTTGTTGTACTCGTCGTAGGCTGAGAGGTCGAGCAGGCCGTGTCCGCAATTGTTAAATGCGATGACCTTCTTCTCCCCCGTTTTCCTGCATCTTATGGCCTCATCTATGGCGTACCTCAAACCGTGTGCGGATTCTGGTGCCGGGATGACCCCCTCCGTCTGGGCAAACATCTTTGCCGCCTCGAACACCTTCGTCTGAGGGAAGGCCACGGATTTCACGACTCCCAAATGGATCAGAAGCGAGAGGCTGGGGGCTTTCCCATGAAACCTCAGTCCGCCGGCGTGAATCGGGGGATTTGGAGTGCTGTGTCCAATCGAATACATCTTCACCAGTGGGGTGTGTTCGGCCGCATCCGCGTAATCATAGGTGAATCTTCCCCGAGTTGTTGACGGAACAGCTGTGGGCTCGCATGCCACGAATTCCGTTTCTATTCTCCCCCTCAGCTTTTCCCTGACGAATGGATAGATGAATCCTGAGTAGTTGGAACCACCTCCGATGCAGCCACACATCATGTCTGGTACAAGGTCCATCAACTCAAACTGCTTCTGAGCCTCCAGACCCATGATCGTCTGGTGCGCGAGCGCATAGTTGAACGCCGAGGCGAGGAGGTAGCGGGCCTCCTGTTGCGCGAGGGTATCTTCTATCGCCTCGCTGATCGCTATTCCGAGAGACCCGGGATGGTTTGGGTTCTCGGCGAGCAACTTTCTGCCTGTCACTGTGTTCTCGCTGGGGGATTCCAGGACCTCTGCCCCGTACGTCTCCATCAAGATCTTCCTCCCGGGCTTCTGCTGGGCACTGACCCTTACCATGTAGATGCGCGCCTTCAGCTGGAACCTCGCACACGACATCGCGAGTGCGGATCCCCACTGCCCTGCACCAGTCTCCGATACCGCAAGTTCTAGGCCCTGTTTCTTAGCATAGTACGCCTGTGCGAGTGCCGTGTTGGGCTTCATACTCCCAACCGGGGAGAATTGTTCAGCCTTGTAGAATATCTTGGCTGGGGTGCCCAGGAACTTTTCCAGCCTCCTCGCCCTCACGAGTGGGGTCGGACGGGGCAGGGTCCTGTAGGCTTCCCAGACTTCCTGTGGTATGTCAAACCATCTTTCCTTTGAGAATTGTTGCCTCACCAGTTCCTTTGGAAAGAGTCTTTCGAACTGCTTCGGCCCGACAGGCTTGAGTGTGTGGGAATCGAGCATTGGGGCGAGCGGCTCAGGCAGGTCGGGGACGATGTTGTACCACTTCTTTGGCAAATCATCGGGGGAGAGAACAGCGCCGTAATCGGGATCAGCGTACCCCTTGAAGGTCATTCGTCACGTTCGACGCTGCTTTTTGATTTAAGCCTTTAGACCAGGTCTCCTGCCCATTTTTGTGCTGGACCTCAGCGTTTCATGACGTTCGAGCTTTTTGCCCTGTTTTTGTGGTGGGCTTCCGGAATATGCCCATAAAGGCCGTGCACCAACAAATTAGGTGACGGTAGATGTTCGCTGAGACAAGCGTCCTTAACCTTGAAGGGCAGAGAGTCCCTGAGTCACTGATTCAAGACTTCAAGACGCGTCTTCGCGGCAGGCTGTTGCGCCCGGGGATGGATGGCTACGAAGATTCTCGGAAAATCTGGAACAGCAACGTCGTGAAGCGTCCGTCGCTCATAGCCAGATGCATTGGAGTAGCGGACGTTGTGAATTCCGTAAATTTCGCGCGAAGGAACAACGTGCTCGTTTCCATAAAGGGGGGAGGACACAGCATCGCGGGTCTTGGCCTGTGCGACGGTGGGTTAACTATCGATCTCACTAGCCTGAAGGGTGTAAGCGTCGATCCAGTCGAGAAGACGGCACGCGCCGGTGCGGGAGTGACTTGGCGAGAATTCGACCATGAGGCACAGCTGCATGGGCTTGCAACAACTGGTGGGGAGGTTTCGACGACCGGGATTTCCGGTCTGACGTTAGGAGGAGGAATCGGCTGGCTATTAGGCAAGTTTGGCACGAGTTGTGACAACCTCATCTCGGCCGATGTGGTCACGGCAGATGGAGACTTCCTCACCGCAAACGCAGACCAGAACAAGGACCTGTTTTGGGCTTTGAGGGGAGGGGGTGGAAATTTTGGTGTTGTCACCTCTCTGATGTACAAGCTCCATCCTGTCGGGAGGGTACTGGGCGGATTTGTAGCATGGCCAACCGCCAAGACGAGTGAGGTCTTGGGATTCCTCCAAGACTTCGCACAGGAGTTGCCGGATGAAGTCGGTAAGATTGGAGCTGAGGTGATAACGACGCGAGATGGAAAACCAAAAGTCATCATCAGACCCGGTTACATTGGTCCGATTGACGAAGGAGAAAGGCTGCTCGCGCCGATAAGAAGAAGAATCGCGAAACCACTCTACGATAACATGAGACCCATGACCTACGAAGCTCTTCAGACTCAGAGAGACGCCTACTGGCCGTGGGGGAGGCAGAACTACTTCAAGTCTGGATTTGTCGACGACCTGAGCGACGGTTTCATTGAAACCTATCGTGCACATACAGAAAATGTCCCGTCACCGCATTCTCAGATTGCCGTCGAATATTATCACGGTGCATACTGTCGTGCAAGAACTGATGAGGTGGCCTATCCACACAGACAGAAGGCGTGGTCGCTCGCGATTGGGGCTTCATGGGTGGACTCCTCTCAGAGTGAGAGGAACATACGATGGGCGCGCGATTTTTGGAGGGAGATGGAACCCTTGTCGGGTGGTGTTTACGTCAATTTCATGAGCGAGGGAGAAGATGATCGAATAAGGATAGCGTACGGAAAGAATTACCCACGACTGGTATCCGTCAAGAACAAGTACGATCCAACAAACCTCTTCAGAGTCAACGAGAACGTCAAGCCCACCGTCGCTTCATTCTAGGCGAGATACTTCGTGGCGTGGTTAATGTCTGCGTCGATTACCGGAGGCTCGGGGAAATGCCTGCTCAGCGAGCCCGGGTCTTTCAACCCTGACCCAGTGACCATGACAACGGCGAGTTCGTCCTTGTCAATTGTCCTGGATGCGACGAGGTGCTTGAGCCCGGCGGCAGCAACGGCTCCCGTGGGTTCGCTGTAGATCCCCTCATCGGCTCCGAGACCCTTCATCGTTTCGATGATCTCACTGTCTGTCACGTTGACGGCAACCCCCTTACTCTCTCTCAAGGCGGGCAGGGCGAGCTCAACATCGTAGGGGAATTCGTCTCTGACTCCTCCTGCGATAGTTTCGGGGTTCTCCCAGGCCTGGACCTCTGAGGGTTTAGAGCCCTTCTCTACAGCTTCGGTGAACGGTGCGCACCCCGCCGCTTGAACCGCTGCGATTTTCGGTCTTCGGTTCGTGAATCCTAATTCGTCAAAGTCGCTAAAGCCTGCCCAGTGTCCAGCGAGATTGTTACCACTTCCCACCGGAATCACGAGCCAGTCGGGAGTCTTCCAGTCCAACTGTTCCACCATCTCATAGGCACTTGTCTTCTGCCCCTCCAGGGCGTAGGGATTATAGACGGCCGCTGTGGAGACGTTTGGCCACCCAAACTTCCTGGTCGCATCAGCCGCGAGCTTTACAGAATTTCCTGTTGTGCCGTTTACCTTGATTACCTTCCCTCCGTACGTCGTGACTTGGAGGAGTTTGCTCGGAACGGCCGATGAGGGAACGAAGACCAAGCATCGGATACCCGCTCTAGCCGAGTAGGCCGACATTGATGCCGCCGCATTCCCCGAAGAAGAAATCACGACGGACTTAACCGCTGCTTCTTTCGCCTTTGAGATTGAGACGGTGGCGCATCTATCTTTGAGAGAACCGGTCGGCAGCATAGCCTCGTCCTTGAAGTAGAGGTTCCTCAGCCCGAGCTTCGAAGCAAACCTTTCTGATCTTATGAGGGGCGTACCCCCCTCCCCGAGAGTAATGACGTTCGCAGGGCTGGAGAGCGGCAGGAGTTCAGAGTATCTCCAGAGGTTAAAGGGCCTCCCCCTAATCTTCTTCTTGTCTAGGGTCTTTCCAACCTCGCTGTAGTCGTATGATATCTTGATTATGCCGCCGCATTTTTGGCAAGCTCCCACCATCTTCGGTCGAGGATAGCCTTCGCCGCACCGCGTGCACTTCTGCGTGAACGTATCGACCAAAGCGCTAGCCTCGACAGGTGAGGGCGGACCTTATTTGTCTTGAGTTTTCGCGACGTCCAACCTCAAGGATAGAACGAGGAACATCTCGCGAAATCAAGGTAAGCATATAAGCAGGATTGGGCGCAATTGCGAATAATATGGCAGAGGAGACTGCCTATGAGAAATATCTACACGCCGATAAAATACTCTCGTTTCAGAAGAAAGACGACGAGCTGATTTGTGATGGT
>VBPP01000038.1 GCA_005877365.1 Nitrososphaerota archaeon | reverse complement strand
AGGCGATGATGTGGTATGACTATCGGGTGCAGGAGTTCAACCTCGCTCATCTCTATTTGGTCTTTGCCGAAATCGGGGACAAAACCGTCGGGCTTAAAGGCGGAACAACAGGATACCTCATCAAGAGATACAATAAATTTCTCTTTCCGAAGCTGTGGGACTCGCTAAACGAGTTGTACAAGGACTTCAAGACATAAAGGGGAGAATCCAGGCACAGATTTCGCCTGGACGCTAACCTCCTGTCAGCGTGACTTTGTTCGCTGCGCCGTCGTACAGGCCTATCTGCTTGTACGCATAA
>VBPP01000037.1 GCA_005877365.1 Nitrososphaerota archaeon | reverse complement strand
CGTCTCCAACCAGTATGGTCTGTAGAGGGCGTATAACCCGGTGAAGTAAGCCTCCTTCTTGAGTGCCCGGATAACCCGCCTAGTTGAGTTCTGGACGACGTCGAAGAAACCGCTTCTCATTTCCTTCTGGAGGTTTACGATTCCGATGTTGTCCTTGCCAACCATCCGGATCGCTGCCACCACATTTTTGTTTACGATGACGTCGATGTCCCCCGTCAGAATCTTGTCGAACCTGGCTGACTTGAACCCTGTCCTCCTTACGAAAGCCTGGTGGAACATCCAGCCGCTCTCCCTTGGAACTTCAACGACTCTGAGCCTGTCGTCTCCCCTCGAATTCTTTCGTATGGCCTCGATCAGGTGTTGACCGGCGGGCTTGTCCACACATAGGATTACCTCGTCCGCGGGGAGCGCCAGCCACCTCGGGAGGGTTCTGGGGACCAGCGCGGCGTCATTCTCTGAGACGGGAACCACGACTGAGAAGTCCATCATACAGCACTATTCGCTCCCGACAGCAGATGCTTTAGGGGTTCGGTTCGCCCGATATCGGCCTGCTGATGGGCAGTGTGATCAGAGGGGATCTGGCGTCTTCGTCTCGACACGCTAAACCCTCATGCGCCCGTCAGTGGTGAGCCATAGCCCTCGCGTTCTCAGGCTGAAACGAGTCAGGGAGGTAAGCTATGGGCGCGACTCCAGCCAGACACGGAGTGGGTGCTGGGGAGCGGACGGAGAGAAATTAGCGAGGATCCCTCAGGAGCATTCGAGCCAGCTATGAGACGGCAACCCTTCCCGACCTCAGGGTAATCGCGTCGACCCTCATCCTCCGGAGTCTTGTCAGGAGCGCGGCGTCCACAGTCGCGACGATGGCTCTTGCGCCCTTGCCGTACGAGGCTATCTCATCGTCGACCGCGAGCCCCCCGCACTTCTCCAGATTGAACTCCTTCGTTAGTTCGAGGGCAAGCGCGGCATACCTCGCCCTCTTCGATTCGCCCTGAGCAAGTCTATCAAGCTCGGCCTTCGCGCAGTCGAGAATAACGGGCACGAATTTTCCCGCCTTCTCGACCATGTCCTCGTACCAAGTGGTGGGGTTCTCCACGACCGCCATCAGGAAGCTGCTGTCGAAGACGACCTTCCGCAACTACTTCAGGACACCGGAACCGATTAGCCGCCACCGCTCAGCGATCCTTCTGCTCACCGAGGCCCTCGCCCCCTCCTCGACTGAGACGGGCTTTTTCAGGTCCATCTCGGAGACGCTGTCCCTCGCAGAGGTGACGCTCGCCAGGGTAGAGGCGGTCCCTAGGTTGAGCCTGAGCGATTCCCCCGCCCTCACCCTCTCCACCTTCACCATCTCCGCGGAGCCAACCGCGCTATCGAAGAGCTGCAGCTCGAGGGTGATGTGTTCCCATACGGGGGGCAATGCTCCAGGCTTCCCGACGACACTTCCGACCATCTGGTCCCCCTTCGTTCCTGCAGGGTCGAGCTCGGTTCCCACAGCGACGAGCCCTCCCGGCCTGACCTTCCTCGTGATTCCTGCCCCTGTCCCGAGGCTTGTTACCCTCGTGGTGACAGGTGCGAACTTTCCGCGGTCGTCGGCAATCCCGGGTAGAATCTCGACATCGTCACCGACCTCCATTTCACCCCTAACGAGTGAGCCTCCCAGAACCCCTCCTGTAAGTTGGGAGATGTCGATCCCCGGCTTGTTCACGTCGAAGCTCCGGACGACGTACATCAGGGCGCTGGCGGCTGGGTCCCTCTTGGGGGTCGGGATGACCTCCTCGATCGCCTCGATTAGGGCATCGATATTGATCCTCTGCTGGGCCGAGATCGGTACTATCGGGGCATCACCCGCCACGGTCTTCGCGACGAAGTTCTGTATAGCGTCGTAGTTCTTCCTCGCCTCCTCATCCGTCACGAGGTCTATCTTGTTCTGGACGACGACTATCTTCTTCATCCCGAGCATCTGGAGGGCCTGCAGGTGCTCCCTCGTCTGCGGCCTCGGAACAGGCTCGTTCGAGGCGATGACCAGGAGGGCGCCGTCCATCAGAAAGGCTCCCGCGAGCATGTTCGTCATCAGGCTCTCGTGGCCGGGCGCGTCGACGAAGCTGACAGCCCTCAACAGGTCGGTCGGCTTTCCGCAGACTGGACAGGTCGGGCTCGTCGAGCAGGCGGCGGGGACAGGGGTGTACTGACACTTGTAGAAGGCCGCGTCCGCGTATCCGACCTTGATCGTGATTCCCCTTCTCAGCTCCTCGCTGTGTGCGGAGGCCCAGACGCCGGTGATAGCCTGTACGATACTGGTCTTACCGGAATCCACGTGCCCCGAGGTCCCGATGTTGCACTCAGGCTGCTTTGGAATGACCGGTCTTTCCGTACGCTCTTCGGACAAGCTGGACTCGCTCGTCGGAAGCCTCTTTTAAGATTCGCTTTGATATTCTGTTTTCAGCACAGCTTTCGGACCAGGTCGGGATTAGCCCTCAGGTCCTACTTCGATACCGAGGATGCGCGCTCCACGATGAACCTCTGGGGGGTGAGGGCCACCTTCAGGTCGGCGATGTTGAAGAGCTCCATGTCGTTTGCTCCATCGACCACCAACGCCACCTTCTTCCTCATGCCTTACAGGCTCCCGAAAGGCCTTCTTCATGATTCGAGTCTTGTTCGCGCTCACTAAGAGCCCTCATCTTACGAGCCCCCCCCGTCAAACAAAAGTCGAGCTTTTGTAGAGAACAGACATCAGTGGCCGCATCTGGTGGTTGATATCTCGGCCGAATTCGGAAGCAAATACCCTCGCACTCGGTCGACTATCAGGTGGGGAGGCTGGCGACTGAAAACATCAAGACAAACGGATTGTTGCCGAACAGCCAGACAACGGGAAGTCGGTTATTCAGGCTCAGGTAGGGAATCATTAGCGGGTCGCAATTCAGGTACGGAGACGATTGGGGTGGATGCATCGGAAGAGGAGAAGGAGAGGTAAGCAAGAGTCTCTCGGAACTCCAATTCCCTACAGGGAGCGAAAGACTTCGGTAGTAGATTGAGGAATTGTCTGCGTAGACGACCGCGAGCTCTGAGGCGCCGTTGGTGGAGATGACTCCCCGGTAGATTCCAGTCGCGACTGTCCCGTCGTTGTGGAAACTCGTGTCTCCAAGTGTGTAGGAGACGAACCTCAGGTCAAGCGATTTGTCGACCCCCACGAAGTATACGGTGTCCGCTACCGAGACCGCGCTCTGCGTGATGTATTGATCGGGCGTGGAGACCGGTGCACTCCAGGTCTTTCCGTCATCGACGCTTGTAGTGACGTTTTGGTAGCTTGGACGGTAGTTTCCCACACCGTACACCAGCGCGATCCCCGAAGAAAGCGGAAGGAGGATGCTGACGCTCCCGAGCATCGTAGGTATGACGAGCTTCCTCGCCCAGCTCGAGTCGTTAAATTTCCATACCTCGATGTCAGCTCCGCTGCTGGTCTGAAGGCTCACCCAAACGTCATTTCCCTTTGCGTAGATGTACGGATTCGTGCCGAGGGGGCCTGTCGGGACGAAACTCTCCTTGATGCCCCAAGTTATTCTCCCGTTCGAGTCGGGGTTCCCCCAACGATACCAGAACCCACAGCCAAACCCATCGGTGTTCACGTAGTGGACGGTATTCGAGTCGAGGTCATACCAAATCGAGAAGTGAAAGCCCTTCGGCTGTGTTGTCACATTGACCTGGTTGCTCCAAATATTCCCATCCCGCGATGTCTGGTAGAGCATGTATTTCCCGTCCGAGTAAAATATCCAGGTTAGTCCGTCAGCCGAGAAGACCTTCCTCTGCTGCATGCCATTCAAGGGAAATCCCAGCTTGGTATCACCTACGGGAGTTGCGTTTAGGTGCACGACAGGCGGACTTGCCGGCTGGGAGCTGGTCGGAGCCGGGAATGTCTCGTTCACAAACTTTACCGACTCGTTGCTTGGACCGCAGCCCGTAGGAGTCACGGTCACGATGGAGCTATTGGTTCTCCCCGTCGAAGTCGCTGTTGTTGTCTTAGCTTGTCTCGATGCAGGCGAACTCCCACCCGTATTTGACACCGTTGAGCTGAGGCTGTAAAATGAAAGAATACCAAAAAGTGCAGCGCCCACAAGAATGGCGCCAACTACTGCTGCCGCTCCAATGCCGGTCGATGTCCCATGGTTCGGCTTCATCGTCGATTCTCACCCAAATCCAAAGAACAGTTCGCTCAAGAATAAAGTTCTAACCATTAGAACATGCCTCCGACCCGAGAGCACCGGGAGATACGGCGGCCCAATTAAGTAGCCATGGAAGAATGTCATAGAAACGGCTCAAACAGCTGCACAGGCTTCACCGCCAGCCCCTGGGAGCGTCAACGACTATTAAGCAAGGAAAACTTACTTAGTCGTGCGGCGCTATTGCAGAAGTGGGCCTCCTCACAAAGTTGCTTGCTGTTTAGGTGGTGCTTTCGGAAAATATTTCTGTTCAGCTCACCAGCTTTGAGGGATTCCGAGTAATCTTTCGCTCTAACTTCGCCCACCGTTTTAATCTCGCAGCATCCTCCGAACCTGACCTATGATGAGGCGCAGGTCCTTCTCTTCGATTGAGAGGTCCGCCCTCTTTCGGACGACCGGCTGGGCGTTGAAGGCGACCTTGAGATCTGCGATATTGAATAGCTCGAGGTCGTTAGCACCGTCGACCACCGCCACCTTCTTGCTCGAATCAAGCATCCCCCCAAAGGCTGTTGTAATGATCTGCGTCTTGTTGGCGTTCACGAGCAGCCCGTAGCCTATCAGCTTCCTGTCATGGAAGACCAGCTGGTTGGAGAAGACGTGGTCGAGGCCTAGCTCCTCCTTCACACGGTTCGTCAGAAGAGAAAAGCCGCCCGAGACGCCCACCATTATGCAGCCCATCTTCTTCAGCTCCGTAGCCATTTCGCGCGCTCCCTTCATCAGGGGGAGTCTATTCGCAACAGCCACACACTGTCCGTAATCTACCCCCTTGAGCAACTCCATCCTCTGTCTCAGTCCCTCCTGCCATTCAATCTCCCCCCTGATCCCTCGAAGCGTTATCTCGGTCACTTCCATATGCTTCCCCACCAACTTCGCCAGTTCCGGGAGGAACTCCCCGTCCACCAGGACGCCCTCGACATCGAAGATGACGATCAAGCCGGGTCTTTCGACCAGAAGCCAGAGAAGTATAAGAAGTGAA
>VBPP01000355.1 GCA_005877365.1 Nitrososphaerota archaeon | reverse complement strand
AGCAATTGTGGTGCCCTGGTACCCCGGGACAAGGCGAAGAAGGTTACGACTCGCCTGTCGATGGTTGAGCCGACCCTCGCGAGGGAGTTGAGAGCGCAGGGTGCGTACATCGCCGCTCCTACTACTGTTCGCTATTATTGCATAAGTTGCAGCGTGCACTACGGCATCGTTAGGGTTAGGGCCAAGAGCGAACGGCGTTTCAGTTAGAGATACGCTAAGACGGACCGCGACCCGAACCCTCCTTCGAGAGATTCATCCAGGCGGTACTCGTTCTCTGGAGGAAGGTCAGGATCGCGACGACAGCGACGAGGAGGACCCGGAGAGCTTGATTCCCAGGGACTCCCCCCGCGCCCTCGTGTAGCTGACGAGGAGGCTGAAAGTAATCGCTAGCAGGACCCACTCTGGGCTGGAGTGCCCTCCGACCATGATCCCGAGGTAGATCGCTACCTCCCCCAACCGGTCGAGGGTCGAGTCGAGGAATGCCCCCCTCTTCGTCATCCTCCCCGTCGCTCTCGCGACAGCCCCGTCAACGATATCGAAGAAACCCGAGGCGAGTACCAGGAGCCCCGCAAGGGGTTGCCAGGGCGAGCCGCGGTTCCCGTAGGCGAGAGCTGAGAGGAGGGCGAAGGAGAGGCCGACAAACGTCCACCCGGTCGGGGTAACACCGAGCTTCGAGAAACCTCTCCCGGTCAAGAGAAATGCGGAATCCAGGGTTGCCCTCAGCTTGTTGAGCAACGGCACCAATCGCGCAGGAATGTTATATATACAGAGTTGAGCGACGCGTCAACAAATTGGGGAAGGTCGAGAAGGGCGTCGCCTGCGTCGTGAAGGGATGCAGCAACCCTGCGGAGAGGTCCTTGAGCAGAGCACAGCTCGGGGGGAGCGGCCTGAGCATCGCCTCGGAGGGGAGGAGGGTCTACCTCTGCCGCGACCACTACAAGGCCTGGAAGAAGACGTCGAAGAAGGAGAAGTCGCTGGAGAGAACAAGGTGGGGGGTGTAGTCCCCCGCCGATGGGAGGACGAAGTTGAATGAAGATACTTCAGTTGCACGCTGACTTTATCGAATACAAACCAATCAAGAAAGAGATTCCGAGCGCGGAGCAGAGAGGAGGAGATCCTGGTTCTGTTCACAGCGGTTGAGGTGGGAGACGACGGGGAGACCGCGGCGAGGGCGGTCGCGGAGGCGAAGGAGTTCCTCGGGAAGCTCCGCGTG
Source organism: Nitrososphaerota archaeon (assembly GCA_005877365.1). Lineage (GTDB taxonomy): Archaea > Thermoproteota > Nitrososphaeria > Nitrososphaerales > Gagatemarchaeaceae > TA-13. The sequence goes on along the minus strand of VBPP01000355.1, from coordinate 703 downwards.
AACAAACTGATGATCTACCCGTTCGCACACCTTAGCCAAAACCTGGCGAAGCCAGGCGATGCGCGTCCCGTTCTTCAGAAGATGTTCGAGGAGGCGGAGGCGAAGGGAATAGAGGTGCACAAGGCTCCCTTCGGCTGGAACAAGGCGCTCCAGCTGAAGGTCAAGGGGCACCCGCTCGCGGAGATGTCGAGAAGCTACACCCGGTCCGACCAAAGGCAGGTCGCTGCACCTCCGCAACGCGAGCGTGGGAGGAGGGAGAGAAGCCCGGAGGAACTTCTCTCGAGGATGAAGAAAGTGGAGCACACTGGTCTACCGGACGGGGACCATCGCACGATAGGGGAGAGACTCGACCTCTTCAGCTTCTATGAGCCTTCCCCGAGCATGCCGTACTGGCACGACAAGGGACTGACTCTGAAGAACCTGCTGATCGAGACGATCCGCCGGGAGATCAAGAAGCGTGGGTACGTCGAGATAAGCACCGCCTTGCTCGCGAACGTCGACCTCTGGAAGGTGAGCGGTCACTTCGAGCACTACATAGACAACATGTTCACCACGAAGCTGAGGGCTGAAGACGAGGAGACATTCGGTTTCAAGCCGATGAACTGCCCCTCCACCATACTCTACTACATGTCAAGGAAGTGGAGTTACAGGGACCTCCCTCTGAGGGTTGCGGACTTCGACCTCCTGTTCAGGAAAGAGTTGA
>VBPP01000036.1 GCA_005877365.1 Nitrososphaerota archaeon | reverse complement strand
GGGCTTGCCGTACAGGTAATCCACCATACCGTTCACGAAACCTACAAGAAAGTGGCAGACGGGCGACTCTGTGGACGACTCGTTATGGCAGAATGAGCAATTCTTTGCGATTACGGTGAGTTGCGTACCATTATCTGTATCACCCTCGACAGAGAAATGCCCCCAACCAGATGTTTTGGCTATCGATAGCAGAATCCTCAGCAATTTCTTCGGCTTTCCCTCGAGTTTCTGAGCCTGCTCTACGTATGATATTCCGACGGCATAGCCCGCGTGCGACATGAACTGTACGGCGTTCTCCTTGAATAGGCGGGAAAGCGACGTTCGTAGCGTGGCCCACGCTTTCGTCGGCAGCATGAAGGCTCTTCCCTTTACCCCCCGAAGATGAATCTCGCCGCTCTCGTAGCTCAGGTCATAAAAATCCTCAATCTTTGGAAGCTGGACCGAGTCAGGTTCTTGCATCTTCTCTCGACCCTTTCGAAAATAGCGGGCCCGCTCTAAATATTTGATTTATGAATCCTGAATTCTGATTCTCATTCCATTTTGGGGAGCAGTGTAATACCCCGCCTTCAAAGGCCGGACTGAATCGGCAGTCCAGAAGACACCGGGGAGACATATCCAGAGAATTGCACATCGTCACCCATCGGGGGAGGCAACCATACTACCTGACTCCCCGAGGTCGCCAACTTTTCGCTCAATGAGACTACCTTTAGTCAAGGGTCACACCAACCATGGTGCCTGATCTCAGGTAAAAATCGCGTTCGAGATATGATTCCTGAGCTGGTGCAGCCCATCCCCTCGGACCGCGGAGATTTTGATGATGGAGAGGCCCTTGAAGAGGTTCTCCTCCTCGAAGCGCCTTGAGCCTAGCTCCTTCACAAGGTCAATCTTGTTGAGGACCACCAAGATCTTCTTGGGATCGACTTTGAGTTCGTTGAGCGTGTCCCGACAACTGGTGAGCTTTATCCATAGGGCTTGTTCGCTCTCGCTCGCATCGAGGAGCAAGAGAATGAGGTCCGCGTAAGTAAGCTCCTCCAGAGTTGACTTGAACGACTCGACCATGTACGTCGGAAGCCTTGAGACAAACCCCACTGTATCAGAGAGCATGACTTTTCTTCTCGAATCCCCAAGGGTTATGGCTCTCGTCGTCGTGGTCAGTGTGGTGAACAGTTTCGGAGACTCTTCCTTCGATTCAGCAGCCAGCCTGTTGAAGAGCGTAGTCTTTCCACTGCTGGTGTAGCCCGCGAGAGAGACGAACGGCATGTTGAGCTTTCTCCGTTCGGTCCTCTGAAGCGTCCTGTACGACTCGGCTCTCTTGAGCTTCTCTCTGATCGTTGTCATCCGACGCTTCAAGGCTCTAAACTTGACGTCGACAGCCGACTCCCCCAACCCAGAGAATCCAGCCCTTTCTCCCTTGACTGAGTAGCGTACCGCATCCCTCGCACGCGGCATCTCGTATCGAAGTTCTGCGAGCTGAACCTGCAGCTTGGCTTCAGTGGTAACCGCCCTCTTCGCAAAGATATTGAGAATCAGTCTGTCTCGGTCGACAATTTCCACGTGTGTTGCCTTCGCGAGGTTGTTGGCTTGGGAAGATGTGAGTTCCTCATCGATGATGAGCGTCTTCGAGCCGTTCTGGCTTACGATCTCCTTGAGCTCTTGTGCCTTGCCCACGCCGACTCCGTACTCGGATTTCACAACCTGCTTCTGAGTGATCAAGGCTTCCACCGAGTAACCCGCGGCCTTGGCCAACTCTGTGATCTCGTTCTTCGCGAATTCGTCAGGGTACGTTACAATAGTGGCCTTATCCATGATTTTGGTCAATCATCCGACTATAAATCCTGAAGGCTTTTGGCGCGACGACGCAGGGAGTGTCTCCAAACCACTTCTTACGACGAGCTGTTTGTCTCACGCGATTGAGCGCGGGAGTTTGGCAAAGCCCAAGGTTGGGGTTCAACACGGTCTTCGGTCGTCGTGAGTGGTTTGTTGCGACGCCAGGCGGCTGATTCAGCTCAATACCCAAAGCAGGGGCATGCGCACTAGGCTTCACTTGTCGAATAGCGCTCTCGCTAACTGGTGTTCTTATCGAGCAAATCGGAATGCGTGACCAGCCGATGCCCGCCAAGCGCGACTACCTGAATCTCTTGCGGCGAACCGCGACTAGCTGGCAGACACGACATTGGATATGACCGAGGGATGTTTCGCTCGACCTAATCCCGTGGATTTCGCATAGGGCCGCTCCTTGGCGGACGAATCTCATGCCGACTTGGCGAATGGAGGGGCGTCTGGTCTCTTGTGTTCGCTATTTCTGGGTCGGCTCAGCACCCAGAGGGTATTTTGAGAGTGATTCAGTTGATTCCATGCGGTTCCGTCCACCTGTCATAGTTATTAGGCAGACCCTTAGTGATAAGATGAGGTCATCACGAAAACGACCACAGCAATGGAAGGGGCTTCACGAGCAAAGAGAAAGGAAGGACAACTGCCCCAGAGCACTTATGAAGAGTGGCTCGGGCGTCAACGTGTGAAACCCACTTCGGTCAAGCCAGAGGTCGAGATGCCGACCAGTTCTTATGAGGTGTGGTTGAACGAACGGGTCAAGAAAAGAGTTCAAACGCAGGACTGAGGTCGTCGCCCTGCATACCGGCTCCGGGGGAAAGGCATCTACGCCGTCCTCGTCACGTAGAGGCCGGCCAAACCAGAGAATGGCAAGCCGCGCTGCTGAATCGAAAGCTTGGGCCTAGTCTTATGAGAGGTTATCATCTCCTCACGACGACAAGCTCATCAAGCTCTCTGTAGGCTTCGAGGAGCTTGCGCAGCTTCTCTCCCAGCGATGTGAGTGAGTACTCGACGGCGAACGGCTGGGTGGCGAGTATCCGGCGTCTGACGAACCCATCACCAACGAGCTGCTTGAGCGCCCTCGAGAGCGTGCGAGAGTTAAGCGAATCGCCCCTCCCCATCTGGAGGATCTCGTTGAATCGTCTGGGCCCGTCAAGCAGGTACGCGGCCACTATCAGATGCCAGGGGGAGCCCGCCTTCTTTATCCCGCGGATTAGTGCGCAGATCTCTGGCCTGCAAACCGTGTCCTGATGAGAGAAAGACACGAATTACCCCTGGTGCAGTGGTGTCAGCTAGTACTTATAAACTTCCCATCTGTTATCAGGTAACATAGTGCCAGCGCTCCCGACTCGCACCCCTCACGCGACACGAAAAGGAGAGGAACCGATCATCAGGATACTAGGGATATCTGGCAGCGGTCGCAGGAGGTCGCATAACACCGCCCTCCTCGAGGCGGCGAAGGAATTGCTACCTGAAGACGCGGCTCTTGACGTGCACGACGTCTCCGCCTTTCCTCTATTCAACCAGGACTTAGAGGTGGAGATTCCACCCCCGATCAGAAGGTTCAAGGAAAAGGTCAGACGTGCCGACGCGATACTCTTTGCCACCCCCGAACACAACTACTCGATCTCCGCTCTGCTGAAGAACGCGATCGAATGGGGAAACAGGCCCGAAGAGGACAACTCGTGGGATGGCAAGCCCGCGGCGATCATGAGCGCTTCCACCTCCCCGAGGGGCGGGGCGAGAGCCCAGCTACACCTGAGGCAGATCATGGTGGACCTGAACATGTATCCGATCAACTCCCCCCAGCTGCTCTTGGCGAGGGCGCAGCAGCACTTCGACGCCAACATGAAACTGACTGACCTGGAGTTTCGAGGAATCCTTCGAGAGCTGCTCACCAGTCTGGTAGAATGGACACGCCGGCTTCGGAGCTCAGCTTGAGCCCGGCCTCTCCTTCCATTCGCTCATTTGGGGGCCGGGTGCTCCAGGTGTCTGGCCTCCGCCGGTCAAGCAGATTTCTGGCCTAGTTCTTGAGTCAAGCTCGTAGCCCATATTCCGCTTCAGACGGACGCCCCAGGAACGTGGAACGCCCGTTCCGCAACGGGTTCCTTTTACAAACCGCCCGCGATGCGATGGGTATGATGTCGAAAAGACACAGCAGGATCGCGGGCGCAGCGGTAATGTCACTACTGCTCCTCGGTCTCGTACCTGTCTTCGCACAGTCGAACGAACCAAGCCAAACGGACAAGGCGACCACAATCATCCAAGTCGCACAGGCAGCCCACAGCTACGCTCAGCAGCTCGTAGGAATAGCAAAGCAGCACCAAGTCAACACGACCAAGGCGGAGTCCCTCATCAGTTTGGGCGACCCTCTGCTCTCAAAGGCGCAGAGCGAGGTTAGCACAAACGCCACCCTCGCAATCAAAGATGCGATGGGCGCGATGCATTACTACAGGGGCGCCGCGGAGTACATCCAGTACGCTCTAGCAGGACCATCCGACCACCGAACTGACGACCGAAAGGCCGACCAGCTCGCTTACTTGAGGAAGGAAGTCCAGCACGCGGAAGCAAGAGCCGACCAGCTCCAGACGATGTTGACCAAGATCTGCAGCGCTCAGAGCAGCACTACAAGTGGAGCAACGACGACTACCACAACTACCACAACTACAACTAGCGCAACGACGAGCGCTTGCTCTGACGCACAGAGCAACCTTGGAACGGCCAAGGCGGACTTGGACCAAGCAGCGACGCTGCTCAAGTCGGACAACGTGAACGCGACGAGCGTCATCAGCCTCTTCAAGGACGCCCAGAAGCATATGTCGGCCGTCTACGCTGACATCAGCCAGATCGCCAAAGCCCGGAGAGCCCAGGAAGCAATCGCCTACATCCAGAATTACGCGGAGAAGCAGCTTGCGAAACTCCAGCAGGAGGTCGCCAAGATGAACTCCTCCGCAACCCAGCAGCAATACCAGCAGCAACTCACGCAGGCGCAGTCCCTTCTCGACGCTGCGGTTCAGGCCTTCCAGTCAGGCGACTTCGACACTGGAATGCACGACGCACGTCAGGCGATGCAGCTAATGCAGCAGGTTGCTCAAGGAATCAGGGGCGCGGTCTATGCCCAATACATTCAGAAAGAAATTGAGCCCAGGCTAGCGCAGTTGCAGGAGAAGGCCCAGAAAGCCAACCTGACTTCCTCTGTCAGCCAGGAGGTTCAATCGCAGCTCTCACAGGCGAAGTCACTTCTCGATGGGGCGATACAGTCGTTCCTATCCGGGAACTTCAAGACAGGCGAGCAGCAGGTGCAGCAGGCCGTTCAGCTGATGCATCAGGTCATGCAAGAGATCGCGAGCAGCACGCATCACCCGTAATCGACTCTGCTAGGAAAGACAGCGGTAGGAGGGTCATCCCGACCCTCAACCCTTCTTATTTTGTCATCTCCGAGCCAGAGACTATCAGGGTGCATCCTGTGCCGGAAGGAGGGACTGTCATCGACGAGGAATCAGGAGAGACGTACCACGCCACGAAGAACTAGAGAGGGGCGAACTCATTTCGGGAAACTACAGGAGAGTGCCCATCCAGCAAAGGTAATAGGACTCGGTCATGGCGACATGGGAGCCCCGATGCGATTCATCCCACCGCTGAAGCCTGTGGGCTTTCTCGCTCACATCCTGTAATCTCGACCAGAAATTCACAAGCCTTATCCTTCCGAAGCGAGGCGGATTAGTAGGTTAAAGTTGGATCGATACATCACAATATTTGCAGTCTCTCTCATGCTCCTGGTGTCACCGGAGTTAACCAGACGCTGAGCTTTCCGCAGGATGTCACATCGGTGGGCATTCCACTCTTCGCGAACCAAGTCGGGAACGTTCTTGTAGTCAATCAAGATGGCTTTCCCGTATCTTACTCGATCAACGGAGGAAACATCACGCTCTATACGTTGGGAGCCACAAAAATCTCGCTTTCGTACGACACGGACGCTCTGACCACGAAGCAGGGAACCGTCTGGCAGATGACATTTACCTCTCTCTCCGACACGTCACTGACCCTTCCCTTCGAGTCCACCCTCCTCTCCTTCTCCAGCACTCCGACTTCGTTGTCGACGGTAAACGGTAGCCCATCCTTGGTGCTCTCGGCCGGCTCCTGGCAGGTCAGCTACGGTCTGCCGCTCTTAGGCTCCACCTCAACCAAAGCGAGTACGACGTCCACGGCAGCCACCATGACCACGACACGGTCCGGGGTTATCACCTCGACGTC
>VBPP01000115.1 GCA_005877365.1 Nitrososphaerota archaeon | reverse complement strand
CCTCCCGCCGAGGGTGAAGCTTCACGCCTCCGACGGGGCGGTGCTGGGGGATGGAGACGAGAAGTTGGGAGTCTCCCACGGCCACGCCTGGCCGTCGGCCGAGGTCATATCGACCGGGAAGATGGTGATCGGACACTCGCACTTCACCTACGAAATGAGAGACGGGCTCGGAGCAAGGTCCAGGGAATCGGTCTGGCTCTTCGGAAGGTACGACCTGCGCGAGCTACTGGCCAAGGCCGGGTACAAGACACGCAAAAGAGGGAAAAGAGGTGAACTCGTCGTGATGCCCCCCTTCAACAAGATGGTCGGGGGTCGGCCGATAAACAGGGGCGAGTCTCTCAGCTTTGGGCCGATTCTTTCGTCGGGGTCGATCAAGCTGGACGAGGCGGATATCTTCCTCCTCGACGGGACGAGAGTCTCTTGAGTCTTCCTCTTACGAGCGCCTCCACCTTGTCCTTGCCGATTCTCGGGTGTGGCCCCGGCCTGGAGACCTTCAGGGAGGCGCTTGCGTTGCCCCAGACGCACGCCTCCTCCTCGCTGAAACCGCTCAGCCTCGCGTAGATGAAACCCGCGTTGAAGGCGTCTCCTGCCCCGTTGGTATCCCTGACTTCCGTCTTGAAGGCCCTGAACCGCCGCAAGCCTCCTCGCCTGATCAGGTAGGAGCCGCTGGGGCCGGCCTTGAGGAGGGTCGTAAAGGGGTAGGAGAGGGGAGCCACCTCCTTCGTCCTGAAGTAGGAGTTGTACTCGTCCTGGTTGCAGAAGACATACGCACCCTCAAGCGGGAGAGACCTCGCGCTGTACGCGACCCCCTCGAGGTCGAGGGAGGCGACCCCCTTCGAAGTGGCCGCCTTGATGAACGGCCCCAGCTCTTTCTCCTGGCCACGGTTCAGCAGGGTGTAGCCGGAGACGTGAACCCAATCTGGCTCGATCTCCTCGATGAGTTGGCGGTCCAGGCGGAGAGTCTCGCTGGCTCCACGGTATCCTATCATCGTACGCTCCCCGTCGCCGTCAACGATAACCATGAAGATGCTCGTGGGTCTAAGGGACCTCCCGATGTATCGCGTGTGCACGCCCCACGACGTCAGCTCGTGGACGACGACCGAGCCGAAGACATCCCTCCCAACCACGCCGGAGACGTAGGTATCGACCCCTAGCCCCCTGAGGTCGGCGGAGATATTCGCAGCGACACCGCTCGCGATGAGGGTTGGATTACGGAGAATCAGGTTTTCTCCGGGGCGGGGAAGCCTCGGGGTCTCCGCGGCGACCGACACGCTCAGGTCCCCGATGACTAGGACCTTCATCTCCTCAGACTTCGTACGATGGAGAGGAAGCTCCGGACTCTTTGGGGGTCCACTGGATTCATGACGTTGCCGCCCTTCCTTAAGCAGGAAGCGACAATCGCCCCGTCAGCCAGCGGCAGCAAACTCCTCGCGTTCTCATGGTCAAGGCCGCTGCCTATCAGGACTTCCTTCAGCCCTTTTACAGCCTTCAGGTCCTCCGCCGACGGCGGGCTTCCGGTCCTCGGACCGGTCACGATGAGCGCGTCGGCCATCCCCCTCTCGACCATATCGAGCGCCGATTCACGAATGGGGCGCTGGACGAGTGGCGCCGCGTGCTTGACGTGGACGTCAGCGAAGACCGCGACACCCTCAGCGCCCAACATCCGCCTGTACCTCATCAGGTCGGCCGCGGTACCCTCGATGATACCCTGGTCAGTGACGTAGGCCTCGGTCAGCACGTTGACTCTTATCCATCTCCCACCGTGTACATAGGAGAGGGCGAGCGAGGCGCTCGCGCAGTTGCGAAGGACGTTCACCCCAATTGGGAGCGATGAGGCCCGCCTTACCTCGCCTATCACTCTACCGAGGGAGGCGATGGTCTCAGGGGGCGCAACGTTCTTGAAGAATGGAGCGTCGCCGAGGTTCTCGAACGAAAGCCCGTCGACGCCGCCCTCATCGAGTAACTTCGCGTCCTTCACGGCGGCCGCAATCACCCTTTCGAGATCGCCCGCATAGCCGGGCGAACCCGGAAGCGGTTTTACGACGACGGGCGCGATGATTGGAAACTCCGCTGAGAATATTTTCCTGAAGTCCACTCTTCCCATCTGGAGGAGGGTCGTTATTATCGGTATGCGCCAGAACCGTTTAGCGCCCTCTTCAGGAATTGCTCGAGGGCGGCCTCGCCCACCGCACCGATGACAGCGTCGATGGGGTTTCCTCCTCTGAAGAGCATGAAGGTCGGTATCGAGAAGACCTGGAATCTTGAAGAGAGGTTCATCTCTTCATCGACGTTGACCTTCCCGAATGTTATCTGGTCTGCGTACTTCCTCGAGAGCCTCTCGATAACGGGCTCCATCACCTTGCAGGGGCCACACCACTCCGCCCAGAAGTCGACGAGCAAAGGCTTCGAGGCATTGCTGTAGGCTTGAAAGTTCTCTTCCGTCAATTTGACCATTGTCGTTCCCGCCAGCTTCGATGCCTCCGTTGTTGTTGTTGTCATCTTCTTCATCTTCGCCTCCAGAATCCTATGAAGTTCAGAGTCCTCCAAGCGCCTCGACCGTTCGACGATGATTATTTAAAATTGAAAGCGGCCGGACCGGTGATGGATTCTGACGCACTCCTCCGATTGGTGAAGAGTAAACTGACTCCGGGGGAACCGCACGAGCCCCCGGGGGAGGCGATGGCGGGCGTCGCGATAACACTCGCGGGGCCCTCTCTGAAGACCCTGATGATAAAGAGGGCCGAACGCAAGGGTGACCCCTGGTCGGGACAGGTAGCGTTCCCGGGCGGGAGACGAGAGAGGTACGACAGGTCGCTGCTCGAAACGGCGACGAGGGAGACGAAGGAAGAGGTCGGGATAGACCTGCGGCGTTCGGCCATCTACCTGGGACACCTCGGAGTTTTCAGGACACACACGGGGACGATGCTCGTCGTGCCCTGCGCCTTCTTGACGAGGAAGGAGGAGCGGGTTGAACCCAACGCCGAAGTCTCCTCCTACCGATGGATTCCGATAGAGGTATTCCTGCGCGAAAATTCGAGGTCAACCTACGCTCTGCAGAGGGGGGGCGAGAACGCGAAGGTCCCCGCGTATGTCTATCATGACTACGTCATCTGGGGATTGAGCTACAGAATGATTTCAGCCCTGCTCGGGAGAGAGTGAGAAAAGTAGCCTACTCTACTTTTCTTCAATAAATTTCCTTATCGACTTCAGCGACTCCGGGTTCTGGCGGAGGTACTCCGCCAGCCTCTCGATCCTTCGGATCGTGGTGGGCTGAACGTGATGCTCTATTCCCTCGGTATCTTCGTAGGCAACGTCGTCCGCTACCCCTATCATGGAGAGCAGCTCCGAAATCACTTCGTGTCTCCTTATCACGGATCGGGCGACATTCTCGCCGTGCTCGGTGAGGTTCATCCCGCGATACCTCTCGTGCTTGAGATAGCCCTTCGCCGCCAGCTTACCTACCATGTTTGAGACGGTGGGCGGCTTTACGTTCAGTCTCTCAGAGATGTCACTTGTCGTCGCGTAACCCTTCTCGTGTATGAGGTCGTAGACCACCTCGAGGTAGTCCTCCGCGCGAGGTGTCTCCCTCCTCAACAGGGTTGTTCTCGCCAACCTAGGCGAGAAGTCCAGACTCCAGAGTTTAAAGGTTTTGAGGCCTACGGAACTTTGAACTATCTAAGTAAGTTAGGGTCATCTAACTTAAATAACGAGTGAATGGGTGGCGACTCGATTCATGAAGCCCCCTTGGAAGAGGACACCCGATGCGCCTGAACTCGGCAGGGGAGGAAAAATGCAACGGGGGATTGGGACCGGACTATCCGGTTATCTCAGCTACTTTGGCCCGGCAACGCTCGCTGCCGTCGCGTACATCGACCCCGGGAACTTCGGGACAGACATAACGGCCGGAGCGAGGTACGGCTACCTACTGCTCTGGGCTGTCTTGCTGGCCAACCTGATGGGAATGCTACTCCAGTACCTTTCGGGAAAGCTGGGGATAGCCACCAGCCAATCGCTGGCCGAACTGATTAGGCAGAGCCTTGGCAGACGCTCGAGGGTAATTCCGTACTGGCTGGCGTCTGAAGTCTTCGCCGTCTTCACGGACCTGGCAGAGTTTCTGGGCGTCACCTCTGCTATCTATCTCCTCTCCGGGGGGGCGATATCGCTCCTCGTGGCGGCCTGGATTTCAGCCTTCGATGTGATCGTTGTCTTCGCGTTCGCCGGCAAGAAGTTTCGCAGAATCGAATTGATGATAACGATGCTCGTCTTCGGCATCGGGCTCGGCTACGTCTACGAGATCTTCCTCGTTGGGCCGAATGCCGTCGCCGTCGGCAGCGGGCTGATAATCCCCACGCTAGTCGGCAGCAATCAGCTCTTTCTGGTGGTCGGTATCATCGGAGCCACGGTAATGCCCCACGCCCTCGTGCTCCACTCGTCGCTCACAAAGGCCAGGGCTGTCGGGCTTGACCTCGAGCAGAGGAAGAAGCTGCTGCGATACCACAAGTGGGATGCGATTGGAAACCTCACCGTGGCAGGCCTGATCAACATGGCGATACTCATCATGTCCGCCGCCGCATTTTTCGCCGCCGGACTCACCGTGGCTACGGTCAACGAAGCCTACAAGACGCTGGCTCCGCTCTTCGGCTTTGCCGCCAGCGTGGTCTTCGCGTTGACGTTGCTCTTCTCGGGGTTGTCATCCTCAACGGTGGGCGTACTGGCAGGGCAGTCGATACTGGAGGGCTTTCTGGGCACTAAGCTGAATCCCTGGTTCAGGAGAATCATCTTGCGGGTGATAAACGTCATACCCACCAGCATCGCCATATCCCTGCACTATGACCCCCTCCTGCTTCTCGTATACAGTCAGGTGGTGCTGAGCCTAATGATCCCTCTCCCGCTGATCCCGCTGATCTACTACACGAGCCGTAAGAAGGTCATGGGTCAATTCGTAAACAGGAGAGTGATAACTGCCTTGGCCCTGCTGACGGCGGGAGTCATCGTCGGTCTCAACGGTGTTCTCCTCTACACCACCCTTCTGCCCTGATAGTTGGTTCCGGTCTGACCGCAGCTATTGTCGCGGCGAACGGTTTTCTCTCGCTCTCCCTCGCTTAGCCTCAGCAGCCGTCGAGGCCGCCAGTCTCTTTACCTCGGCGTGCTCCCACGGGAATACCACCCATTTGTCCAGAACCTCGAGAAAGTAATCGGGCTCGTGTTTGCTCCACGGTTTCTTGAAGAGTACGGCTGTGCTGAGAGATTTGGGCTTCCTGGGCTTGAGGTACGCAAGGACCGTGCTCATCGTGTCACCCTCGTCTATCAAGTCGTCGACCACGAGCACCCTCTTTCCCTTGACGTCCTCCGTAAGCGTCGAGACTATCCTGGGCTTTTCCCTCGCCGCGACGCCCGTGTAGGACTTCACGTTGATGAAGTCTATCTGCACCTCGAGCTGGTCCGCGATGACCATGGCGACAGGGATGCCGCCTCTCGCGATTCCTATGATCAGGTCGAAGGTTTGTCCGCGAGACCTTATCCTTTCGATGAGCTCGGCAACGAGCTTGCCGTAG
>VBPP01000114.1 GCA_005877365.1 Nitrososphaerota archaeon | reverse complement strand
ATGGAGTCTGAGTCGGTGAGAAACTACTAAGATTTTTCTATGTACATTTTTGTATACCGACTTATAAATAATTGGCGATATTTCTTCCACGTTGACCCTACCAGTCAGCGAGACTAGGGAGACAATTCGCGTGCTCGAGGGAGTGGACGAGGTCGCCCGAGGGACACTTCGATTTATCTGGAACGCGAAGGAGAAAATCGATGTCTGTTCCGACTCGAACGGACCGTCGGTTGTAATGGGGGTCGAAGCCTCGAAGCGACTGATCGTCGACTGGAAGGACTCGGGCAAGAAGGTGAGGTTCCTGACGGAGATTACGAGGGAGAACGAGAAGTTCGTCAAGGACCTGGCCAAGGTCATCGAGGTGAGACACCTCGATGGTGTCACAGGAAACTTCGCTGTCTCCGACGCCCCGGAGTACATCGCCACGGCGGTCCTCCGTGAAGCGCAGCCCGCGACGCGACTGATCTACAGCAACGCGCGGGCGATCGTCGAGCAGCAGACCTACCTCTTCGAGGCGCTCTGGAAGAAGGGGATCCCCGCAGAGCCGAGGATAAAGCAACTGGACGAGGGCGTCCAGCCGATTCAGACCCGGGTGCTGGAGGGAGATACCGCGATCCGCGAGTTCATGCAGAAGATGCTCGCTTCTCCGGGCGAGCTGATCGCCTGCACCGAGGCCAGCGCGCTGGAACCCGTCTACGACCTCCTCCTCAAGCGATTTGAAGACATGCTGGCAAACAAGAGAGCCGCGGAAAACAGGCCCGCGAAGTGGCTGACATCGATCGGGCCTGAAGATGTGCCGATGATGCAGAAATGGGTCGGGCTCGGGATCGAGATAAGACACATCAGCAAGCTCCCCCCTCTCAACTTCGGCTGCACCGAATCCGAGATGCTCGTCTCGCTAGAGAGAGGGGAGAGGGCGGTTCAGAGGGCGTTCGTCAGCAACGACCCATCCTCCGTCAGGCATTTTCGTTCCGTCTTCGACGAACTCTGGAGGAACGGGATCGATGCGGCGAAGAGGATAGACGAGCTCGTCAGGGGTGTCGAGCGGACGAGCGTGGAGGTAATAGAGAACCCGCAAGAGTCGCTCAGGCGAGCCTGGGATCTCATCGGCTCCTCGAGGGAAGTGCTCGTGATGTTCTCCACACCGAGGGCATTCCTGCGCCAAGTGAAGGTGGAGGCCTTCCAGAGGCTCAAGAATGTCGTCCAGAGTACCCAGGCTCGTGTCAAGATTCTCATTCCTCAAGACGAGCAGGTGATCGCAGCGATGGAGGAAGTGAGGAAGATGGTTCCCACAGTCGACTTCAGGGTTATGAACGAGAGCCTGAAGACTAGAATCAGCCTCGTAATAGTGGACAGAAGGAAGTCGATGGTTTTCGAGACGAATGACGACGCGAAGGAGGACCTCTACGAAGCCGTCGGGCTCGCGACCTACACCGAGAGCAAGTCGATCGCGGCGTCATACGCCACAATCTTCGAGAGCATCTGGAGGCAGACGGAGCTTTACGAGCAGTTGAAGGTGCACGACACGCTGCAGAAGGACTTCATCAACATCGCGGCTCACGAACTGAGGACACCGGTGCAGGCGATCATCAACTATGCGGAGCTGGCCATCGCCGACAAGGGGCAGAGAGAGAAGTACTACGCCAGGCTGCTCCGCAGCGTAAATAGGCTTCAGAAGCTAACGGAGGAGATACTCGACGCGGCGAGGATAGAAAGCGGAAACCTTCGGCTGAGCAACGAAGTCTTCAACCTGACTCAGGTCGTCGCCGAGGTCCTCGCCGACGAGGAAAGCGGAATCAGGAACAAGAAGTTGGAGATAGTCTTCGTCCCCGACAAACGGAAGATCGAACTCTATGGCGACAAAGCCAGAATCGCTCGAGTGATTCACAACATCGTGGGTAACGCCGCAAAGTTCACCGAGGAGGGGAGGATAACAGTGAAAACCAGGCTTGACGAGAAATCCGAGGAGGCCGTGGTCAGCGTGGCAGACACTGGTCAGGGAATCGACCTCGGAATCCTCCCGAAGCTCTTCTCCCGATTCGTCGCGAAGTCGGAGTCAGGAACGGGGCTGGGACTCTACCTCTCGAAGAATATCGTCGAGGCCCACGGCGGGAAGATCTGGGCTGAGAACAACTCAGGAGGGAAGGGAGCCACCTTCTCCTTCACCATCCCCGCGTCTCAGCAAAGGAGCCGACAGCCAGTCTCGACGCAGACAGAGTAGACGTTCGGGGAGCCGGTGGACCAGGATATCTACAAGCTGACACCGGAGAAGAGGAGGGAACTCTCGGTGAAGGAGCTTCCCGGCAGCCTCGCGGAAGCCGTCGAGAGCGTGAAGAGCGATTCGGAGTTCCTCTCCCCCATCTTCCCTGGCGACCTCCTCGGGGTGATGATGGAGCTCGAGATGGAGAACTACAGGGCTGTCAGCGCGAGACCCCACCTACGAGTTCTACCTCTACTTCGACTTATACAGACGGGTAGGACTCGCCAGACAGTCTTTTTCTAGCAAGGAGTGCCAACCCACTCGAGTTCCTTCTCATGGTCTGGCGAACTTGCCCTCGTCGGCTGCAGGGTGCATCGCCTCGAGCGGGGGTCTAGTTCCTTCCGTTCGTCTTTTCAAGGCAACTTCAAAACCAGCGCCGCTCTCTTCCTCAAAGATCCTTAGGATCAAGCCTCTTGATTCCTTCTTTTGCAAGCCGATCATAGGCTCTGTCGAAGCTCACTATGACTTCCCTCTGGACTTTTGCAACGGCGCCGTGGAGGCTATCAAAGAAAGTTAGCCTGAAGGCGGATTCTAGGCGACGCGCCTCTGAATGATATTCCGGCCTATCATTCAGCGTGCGAATGGACTTCGCAGATAGCAGTTGGGTAAGATCCTTCGCAAAACCGCCGAAGTTCTTGATTTCTAACTTTCCCGCCCTCGCCAGTAGGTTCACTTCAAGCAATGAAAACGGAGACAACGATAGTCCATCCTGTTCGAGAGCTTTTCGCGCGAGCAGGTTTGCTGGATCCGAGCGATTTAGAACAGCAAGCAGGACATCCGTTTCAATAAGCAAGCGTTTCACAATATCTGCTTGGACAATTCTTCTTCAGCAGCTCTTCTCAACTTCGGCATGCTCTCCTCGACGCCCTTGAAGTTGAACCTCACTTCTCTCGAGAGCCTGTCAAAGATGTGTTCGACGGGTTCGATTGTCACTATCCCATCTTGGATTGATGCGCTAACCTCGTTTCCAATTCCAAGTTCTTCGCGTATTTCTTTAGGAATTTGAATTCTCCCTTTGGAATCTACCTTTAGCGCTAGCCGTCTCATCCCACTTTGGGAAGCCAAAGTGGGATTTAAACCTGTCGTGCGTCCCGGCGAGCGGCCGATAGGTATATACCTATCCCCTCCCCTTGGAGGGGATAGGCTTGGCAAAGCACAAGAGAAAGGAGGTTGCGAGTAGGGTTGCGAAGATACACGGCCATGTCCAGGCTGTCAAGGATATGCTTGAGGACGGTAGGTCATACTCTGAGGTCGTGCACCAGATAGTGGCAATCAGGTCGGCGCTCGACAGCGTCATCCAAGTTATCGTGGACGATCTGGTAGAGGACTGCGTCGCAAAGGCCGAAAGAAAGGAAACCATGACGGACAGCCTGGTGGAGCTACAAGAGATCGTCGCCAAGATCAGGTGAAAACCTCATGGTCGATGGTCGTATGGCTGAATCTGCTAGTGGGCAAGATCTCGGGAACACCGGAACCGATGCAGTCCGACTTGCGATCATGGCCGCAGCGGCGGTTTCGAGCTGGAGTGGAATCTGGGGCCAATTTCTGCCGGTCGACATTGTTGCCATAGCAGCAACCCTGCTCGGTGGCTATCCGGTCTACAGGGAAACTCTCCGCGCGCTCAGGCATGGCCACGTCAACATGGAGGTGTCGATGGCCGTTGCAATCTTCGCGTCCCTGATCGTGAGACAGTTCACCGTCTCGGTCGTGATCACCCTCTTCGCGCTGCTCTCGGAGTACATTGAGACTTACGCCGTCGACAAGGGAAGACAGACCATCTTGCTGCTCGAAAGATCGGCTCCCAGGCTGGCTCTTGTCAGAAGGGAGGGAGAAGAAGTCCAAGTCGACCCGAGGTCGCTGGCGCCGAACGACGTAGTCATCGTTAGGGAAGGCGAGCGGGTGCCGGTGGACGGGACGATCGTCGTCGGGTCCGCTTTCGTGAATCAGTCTTCGATAACCGGCGAGTCATCGAGGGTTGAAAAGAGCGCCGGCGACAGAGTTTACGCCGGAAGCGTGGACGAATCCGGCCTGATCGAGGTGCGTACCGAGAAGGTCGGGACCGAGACGGTCTTTGGGAGGATCATAAAACTGGTTGAGGATGCCGAGAACAGAAAGGCGCCAATACAGAAGTTATCCGATAGGCTCGCATCTTGGCTGGTTGAGTTCGCCATCGGATTCGCGGCCTTCACCTTCCTGGTGACTAGAGATGTAACCTCGACCATCTCCGTGATCGTGGTCGCGGGCGCCTGCGGAGTCGCCGCTGGAACGCCTCTTGCGATAGTGGCAATAATGGGAAAGGCCGCGAAGAAAGGCACGATTGTAAAGGGTGGAGCGTACGTCGAAGAGATGAGCAGGGTCGATACGGTCGTGATAGATAAGACCGGTACCCTTACCTTCGGCGAACCCGAGGTCACAGACATAGTAGGCTTCGACGGCTTCGGCGAGCTGCAGGTATTGAAATGCGCGGCGATTGCGGAGAGATACTCCAACCATCCATTGGCGCGGGCAATCCTGGGTAAAGCCGTCAAGTTGGGAATCAAGTTCTCTGAGGAGGCCTCATCCGCCTCATCGAGCTACATCGCAGGAAGAGGTATTGTCTGCCAGTTCAACGGAGGGCAGATAATCGTAGGAAACGACACTCTGATGATAGAGAAGAAAGTTCAGTTCCCGAGGGGCGTGGATCAATCTCTCTGGGGGGGCGGCCCCAAGGGGAGGTCTACGGTGTTGGTTGCCTACCGTGGCAAGATATGCGGAACAATATCCATCGCCGACAAGGTGAGAGGAGAGAGCAGAAGGGCGCTCGAAGACCTGAGGAAGATGGGAATACGTACAGTCATGCTGACGGGGGACAACAGGACGGTTGCGCAGGACGTCGCAAAAGAAGTTGGGATTGACGAGGTCCACGCCGAATTGCTCCCCGAGGAGAAGGTCTCCGTTGTGGAGAGGCTCGTAGCTGAAGGCCACAGCGTGGCGATGGTCGGAGATGGTATCAATGACGCCCCTGCCCTTGCCCGCGCGAACGTAGGAATAGGAATGGGCGCGGGGACGGACGTCACGATAGAAGAAGCGGACATCGTGCTCATGACCAACGACCTTCAGAAGATCGCGGACGTGGCGAGGCTGAGCAGGAAGGCGTATCGGACCATAATGCAGAATTTCTATGGAACCATGACTGTCGACGGCATGGGCGTGACTCTTGCCTTCCTCGGTCTCTTGAATCCCTTGCTGGCCGCAGGGATACACGTCACCTCCGAGCTCATCTTCATCCTCAACTCAGCAAAACTGATCAGATGAGGAGGGCTCACGAGAAAGGAAGAGGAGGTGCTGAATCGTTGCATACAGGGACCGTTCTGCATCTCTCTATCAGCCGCCTCCGCGAGGCTTGACCCGTGTGGGTTCTACCTTTTTCCGATAGGCGACGCCTTACATGTTACTGCGTGCTGTAAATCTTGTCGTGATGGTCATAATCCTCGAAAAATTTCGAACTGTCCAATTTTTGTTCAGACAGCATGAAGTGGTTGACTGAATATTATGTATAGTCGAACGCCCCTCACGAAGTCTTCTTAATCTCCAGAATTCTTCTGAAGATTTCCGCCTGCTCAATAGCGTCGTCTAAAGCGTTATGAGTATGCTTTCGCCCGAGCGGAAGGACTTTCTTGTCGAGCTTCTTCTTGGCAGTCTCGCCCCAGCTTGTGCCTAGCTTGCCCATGTAGTACGCCTTGATGTCCAAGCCACTTATTCCAAACGGGTTGTGGCCTAAGAACCTGTGAAAATAATATGCGACG
>VBPP01000113.1 GCA_005877365.1 Nitrososphaerota archaeon | reverse complement strand
ATCGCCACTTCTGGCTGGTCTTCCGATTCCTTGCAGGCCCCCTCCTGAAGCCTTTTTATCCCTTAATCGGGAAATTGCAGCACGGCCGGGATGACGATAATTGACAAGCTGGCCAGCTCTCTGAACCGGAGAGACGAAGTTCCCAATCAGAAGCTCGCAATGCAAATCGTTGACAGGAACGACGAAAAGGCGGTCGAAGAACTCGTCGGGAACCTTACTAACAAGGATCGGGAAATCCAGAGTGACTGCATCAAGGTTCTCTACGAAGTTGGGGAGCGAAAGCCCGCTCTGATTGCCAAATACGCGGGAGAGTTCTCTTCACTGCTCGACAGCGAGAACAATCGGTTAGTTTGGGGAGGGATGGCTGCTCTCGACCAGATTGCGCTGGCGGACCCCAAGACCATTTACGGGATGCTAACCAAGATTGTCGGCTCTGGAGAGAGAGGGTCCGTCATCACGAGGGACCATGCGGTAGGCATTCTGATAAAGCTCGCATCATTAGCTCAGTACAGAGAGAAGGTGATTCCACTCCTCATAGAACAGTTGAAGCGTTCTCCGACCAATCAGCTTCCGATGTACTCTGAGAATCTCGTGCCGATAGTCACCGACAAGAACAGAGCGGCCTTCGTCAGGACGCTCGCTTCTCGACTTGATGACATCCAGAAGGTGGCGAAGCGGAAACGAGTCGAAAGCGTGATAGCGAAGCTAAACAGGTTGCCCGTCAAGGGGGACCCGACAACCTCTCCGCATTAGCTGCGGACGAAATCAATCCGCCTGAGAATTAACCGGACGGGATGCCTCTCCCATCCGACTGTGACGTGGCACAAGGGGCCCTGGGTGTGGTTACGCTAGTACTCTCAGGCTGACCAAACCCACCCTCGCCTGGAGAAGAGGCATCTGGTCGTCGTTAAATACAACGGAGAATCGTTGAAATGCGCATTCAGTTGAAATCTCCCCGTCGGAGGCGACGATGAGATGAACGAGGACGAAAGGCTCCTGCAGGTTGCAGGCTTGAGCGGTGTTATCGCCGGAATCATCTCCTTTCTCTTGACGCTCATGACGGGGGGTCTGGGGTACGCCACCGAACCCGGGTTCGTCTCTGGCGGGTGGCCACAGTTCCTCGCTCAGTGGTTCACAAACTACGCGCCTCTGGGCGAGATGGTGGGACTCGGCATGGTGGGGCTCGCGGCCATGATGATCT
>VBPP01000112.1 GCA_005877365.1 Nitrososphaerota archaeon | reverse complement strand
TATGCGTTTTTCTCGGCAGCGATAGTCTACAACTCGGCGGCAGTTTCGGAGAAGCCGACGATAATCAACATGGCCAGGGTCCTGGTCTATTCCACGTACGGACTCTTTTTCACACAAGGAGTGCTGTGGATTTTTGCGTTCTTCGGGACGGGAGTGGCCATACGAAGCAGCAGGACATTCGGGAGGGGCTACTCCTGGATGAACATCGCCTTCGGGCTGCTTTTCATACTCTTCTTCGCGATTGCCGCAGAGGGCTTTGCGACACCCGACGCACCGAACATAGCCTTTCTGTTCATCGAATTGTTTTACGTCGAATGGACAGTAATTCTGGGACAGAAGCTCTACCGCCTTTCGAGACCCTGGTCTTGAGTGTCACGTGAAGACGGCGGCTGAGAAGGGGCGGCCGTTAAAGCTAGTCAAATCAAGACTTGTTTTGCGGCTTTTCAATCGATGTCGGAAGAATCGTGTTTTCTGAATGTTTGTGGGCCGCTTGAGTCTCCGTGAACCTGATTCTCGACGTCCCCCAAAACTTGCGCCCTCTCAGGCTCTCGGGCGGCCTTAGATGCGTCACCCTTGCTGATTAATGGCGCAGAGGACAACAAGCAGATCCCAGCGGTAGTGTCCGTCTCCGCCCCGGGAGCCGCGCTCACACAGCTCGACCCAAGTTCAGAGTCTCCGTCAGCAGGCCGACGCAACCAGCTCAGCGTCTCGATCTCAGGGACCAACGGCACAGGACCGAGGGTGCTCCTCATCAATCTCACGAAGGATGCGGGGGCACTGTCGTCTTTTGGAGCGTTGAGAGTTACGCACGACGGGAACAAGGTCAGCGAGGCCTCGTCGCTCTCGCAGACCTCCAGCGGGACATCGACGAGCCCTCCAAGCTGCCTAGTCCCGCTCACCTCGAGAGGTGTTCAGCTACTGGTCTTCGTACCACACTTCTCGTCCCACCTGATTCAGCTGCTGGCTCACCGCATCACTGGGTGCATTCTCGGCACAAGCGCCACTGTTGCTTGCCGGCATCGTTGCTGTGGCTGCTCTCTCAGCAGCCGCCTATGCGAGGAGAAAGAGGTTCGCGCCTCCCGTACCCCTCTAGCTCCTCACCAACTTTTTCTCACTCACGCGCCGATTTCCCGCCTAAGCCACCCAGGAGAAATTAGTCGAGCAGCGGTGGCCTCCGAAAGGAAGTTGTTCTGAGAGTCAAATTGCCACCTTACAGGACTCTTTATCGGATCAATCGAGGTGGGTTCTGAGTAGTGGGAACTCACGGCTCCATGAAAACACGCGATAACCGATGATGACTTTGTAATGCTTGCAACTTCGGACGCGTCGGTAAGCGAATCTCATATCATAGTGCGATAGATTTCTTACTTAAGAAAGCACGCGACAGATTCTCGCATAGAGGCTTATAGATTCCAAACCAATTCGATGGGTAGCTGAACGGAAGCTGGAATCATGAAACAGGAGATGGATGTGCCCGCAGTCTGCGGGAAGTGCGGGGGAAGCGCATTGATAAGGGGGGCTGTCAGGTACTGCATCGCCTGCAGCAAGATAACCGTGGAGTGCAACTGCAAGACGAAAGTCTAGTGACATTCCCGCCCGCTCTCTGCGTGCGATTCCATTACTGCCGAGAGCCGCGAACCTGCCATTCGCATGGCCCCGGCGCCAGCATCTGATGGAAGTCCGCGTCAAACCACTCGAGAAACCCCCTCTTGTGCGTGAGGCACAGGTAACGGGGTTGG
>VBPP01000111.1 GCA_005877365.1 Nitrososphaerota archaeon | reverse complement strand
ATTAATGGTCTACTCGAGCGACGAAGACCCAGCTTTCCCCCGCCCTCCGAAGACCCGGTCCAACAAGTGAACAGTCTTGCAATGCATCTGTCCTGCTAATCCATACCATTGCTTCACAATTCACTTATCTTGCAGAAGCAATCAAGTGCTACCTTGGTATGCGATGAGGTTAATCTGGATAGCTCGTGCCCCGCGGACCTCCCAGACGTGGTCGTCGACGCGGAAAACCGCTCGGTCAGCATCTGTGGCAGCACCGCCTGGCGACGCCTTGCCGACCTGCCGGGATTGTTCGTGGGAATAATGAGCCACGAAAGCATTCATCTCACTCTGCTTAAGATTGACAGGGATTCCTCGGATAACCTCGACGATGTTGCAAGCCTGTCGGCAGTCACGCGCAGCTTGAAGGACATAGTTCTGGTGAGTAAATACAAACACGGAATGATTGGCTTCCACCTTTAAGAAAGAGGGTGGAGCTAGCCCGATTTCGACGCGGGTAGCTCCTTCAGCTCCGCAAGCTCCTTGACATTCTTCACGCTCAGTTCCAGATTCTTCTTGACGGTCCTGTTCACGACGAGGACGCTCAGAAACTTTCCGAGGTATCCAGCTGAAGCCTCGTACTCGGCCTTCGACGTCATTCTGGTTCCCTTGTTCGTTGGCTCGAAGGTGTATGTGCTGACGAAGGTCTTCATGAATCCGCCGGGCAGTTGCTTAAGGACGAGCTTCTTGTTCGGGATGACCTCGGTATTCTCCGTTGTCGCTTGAACTCGCCGGCCAGCCACCTTCGCCGTCACGGTGACCTTCTGGCCGACCTGCGCCAATCCGGGCCGGTCGGTGGTGGCAGAGATGACGTCGGGGAATACCTTGGGGATGAGGGATGGGTCTGCTGCAATCTTCCAGACTGTCTCGGGAGATGCGGCTATCTCGATGCTCCTTTCGAAGGTTGGCATCGAGAAGAAGTTAGCTCTAGGAGTGACTTATAAAGTCTAAAACAGGTGATTTTACAGCCTGAAGACGGCTTGATGAGTTCGTCGGCTCGCTAGATTGGTCCTACCTTCACGGAACACCGATGGACCTTCGGGTCAACTCTTGTCTCTGAAAGGTTGAAGCTCGACCAGTTCTCGCACTTCGGGCAGCGTATCTGTCTCGACTTACCCAGCCTGATCAGCGTAAGAGAGACCGCCGGAACCCATTGGTAGTCGAACTCGAACTCGCACTCTTCACACTTCAGGTGAGAGAGCTGAACGACGCGGAGTGCCGCAAAGTCCGGCCTCAGCGAAGCCATGACGCCCTCTCTCACACGGTCTGTGCTTTTAGCCGTTGCTGTTCTTCTGCGATGCTAGACCGAACAAAGCCCGCGAAGTAGTTCCGCGCTACGGTGCCGAGGGCAGCCCCGAGTATGCCGGTCACTGTAGCGCCGAGGAGGGGAGCGACCGCGTCTGAGGTCGGCAACGCGCCCGAGCCAAAGAACGCGAAAGAGTACGGATAGAGAAGCCAGTACGAGATAAAGCCGAGGAAGGCTCCCGTGAAGAGGGGGCCGTTGAGCCCGAAACCTCGCGCTCCCCTCCAGACCAGCTCGACCGCGAGCGCGGCGATCACCGAGTAGGGAAGAAACGCGAAACCCTTTGTGAAGAAGTAGATCAGTCCTCCGTTGACGATCAGGAAGAGAGCGGACGCCAAGACGATTGCGCCGAAGCGGTCGATCACAGGGAGCGCCGAAGTCACTATCACTGCAGCCACAAGGGCCCCGGACAGAAGATAGGCGTAGCCAGCCGCCTCGCCCGCGGAGGCAGCGATATACGAGACAGAACCTATCGTCAGTAGCCAGATCGAGGAGACTAAGATCGAGGAACTCCACTGCAGAGAGCCGCTGGGGCTCTGCGACAGGAGGGACGTCGTGGCGACGAGACCGCCGAGCGCGACGACGAGCATGGAGATGACGAAGAGGCCGTGAATAGCGAAGTGCAGCGCGCTGTTGTTGAAGAGGTAGACAACGACCTGGTGGTAGACCTCGTTAATGAAGCCGGCGAGAAGTTCAGCGCCTCCTCCGACGATCGCGATGCGGAGTCCCGGAGAAGCGGCGGATCCGTTTGCTTCTCCGCGTCTCGCTCTCAATCCTAACCAGATCGCGATCAAGCCGACCAGCGATGCTGAGTAGAGGGAGAGGTGTGCTGGGTTCAGCGGAGGGTCGAACGTTGTGAAAACGAACCTGTGGGAGAAGATGTCCGCGTAGCCCGAGACTGCCTGCCAGAGAGAAGAGACCGAGAGCACGATGAAAATCTTGGCAAGTGAAGGCAAGGCTGAGAAATTAGAAATGCGAGGTTAGATAAGTGGTTCTGAGACTCTCTCCACACCAAGCGTAAATACCGTCGTTTCGTCCTTCAGAGGGTTGGAAGCGGGCGGTGCATTCTCCCCTACTTTTGTTCTCGCTCTTCATCGGTCGGCGTCACGTAGGAGTCTGCGTCAAGGCGCCGTAGAATTACCTGGGTTGCCTCAGGGATGCATCGCCGACCGGCAGAAAGATTAGTTCTATGATTAACTTCTTCAATGAGACGCGTCGCTGGACTTCTGACACGAACCATATTCAAGGCGAGGGGTCTAACGGTGGACTTCGTGGAAGTCAAGACGGGGTGGTTCCTCCACCAACCAACCAACTTCACATCATCGCGGACGCTTCAAAGGACGATTGGGCGGTATGACGGAGCGAAACGGATAAGGCCCTAGGCTTAGAGGCGTCGGGTGGTGTTCAACCGCAACTTTTCTGTCGCCGTTGTGGTATCAAACGGCAAGAGGTCGGCGAGGTGGTACAGCGAGAAGCTCGGCTTCGAGTCCTCGGTCCAGGGGCACTGGGTCACTGTCTGGCCGAAGGGCGCAGCCTGGAAGATTCACCTCTGCCAGCAGCCGAAGAGCAAGCTCGAGCCCGGGAACACGGGTATCTCATTCTACGCGAAGGACGTCGAGGGAACCGTGAAGGAACTCAAGAAGAGAGGTGTGAAGTTCGAGACGGACTTCACCAAGTCCGAGTGGGGAAGTCTCGCGATGCTGAAGGACCCCGACGGCAACGACATCTGGATCAACGAGGATGCGCCCTAGGGCAGTCGTCGCAACAGTCTCGACCATTCCCGTCGTGGTGGGAGGCTACATGCTCTTCGACGGAATGCACGCTCTTCTCCTGGGGAGGTACTTCGGGCCGGGAGTCGGACCTTGGGGTTTCCTGGTCTCGCTGGTGGGGGTAGATCCCGCCTCAATGGCAACCCCTTTCGTTGTCCAGGGATTCCTCTGGCTCTTCTTCCTCGTTTCGGGGTTTTACCGATGGTGGTGGGCTTGGTACGGAAGGGTCGTCACCGCGATCGCTACGCTGTGGTACCTCCCCTTCGGGACTGCACTATCGCTCGCTCAGGTGGCGGTCCTGGTCAGGTACAGGCGCTTGTTGAAGTCGTAGCCAAACGGCTACTCTGAGCCGCCCTCTTTCTTCCCCTCTTGGTACTCCCTTTTCGCCCGCCCCAACGCCCTCGCGAGTGCTGGGATTTTCGTGGGGCCCCAGAGAAAGATGACGACCACTATCACTCCAATGATTATCCACTCGAGTGGGTCCAAGGCCATGGACTGTTTAATGGCTCCACCATTATTATAAGATTTGCCCGAAGCGGACTCATTTACGCGGGGAGGGGACTGTCAATTCTCACCTCATTTTTGTCGGATGGAGCGTGCAGCTGAACGAGAAGACCCCTGATAGGAATGCCAAGAATTTGATGTCTGGATGCCGCCCCCAAGCCCGAGGAGATCGAGCCCTCCCGGGGAGCCGAGTTGTGATATGGTCGGCGCTGCCCCCGCATATCATGACTGCGATTTCCAGCGACGCCGACGAGCTCGAGCACCGCCAGTTAAGTCAACCCTTCTGCGACTGCGACAATTACCCCCGACCCAGCAGAATACGCTGCAGAACGCGCGAGCGGCAGAGCCACCTCTTGGGGGCGGGCTGTTGTCCTCGCGGCAGCCGCGATATCCCGGGAAGAAGCGGGGGACCGCATGAGGGTGATAGACCGGGTTCGCGAGCCGGGATTCGCTAGACTAAATAAGAGTGCCCGGCGAATTGACCTTCGGAGATGTCCCTCAGTGAACGCGCGCTTTCAGCCCTCAAGGAGCTCGGGTTGACGGGCACCGAAGTCAAAGCCTACATCTCTTTGCTGCGGGGAGGCACGATGACCGCGAACGATGTGAGTCGCGACGCAAGGATTCCTTACTCGAAGGTCTACGAGGCCCTCGAGTCGCTCCACGGGAAGGGCTGGGTCGA
>VBPP01000110.1:9602-11687 GCA_005877365.1 Nitrososphaerota archaeon | reverse complement strand
CTCCGGCGCCCCTAGAGTCGGCTTCCTCGGTCCCAGTGCCCGCCTGAATGGAACCCCAGATGAGCCTGTCGTAGAATGAGTTCTGAGCTGCGGTCGGCAGCGGATTGACGGCGTCAAGAGGGCCAGTCGAGCCGACGTTTATCGCAGCGTCGGCGGCTGTCTTCCAGTGCGCCCAGTCAAGCCCCACTGTCGTGCTCGTAACTGCATTGGCTGTACCCCATGGTTTGAAGCTTGGGCTGTAAGCATAGACGTTTACCGGATAATAGGTGATGATCCCCGGCCTCTCCTGGGCCGCGATCTGGACCATCTTCTGAGCAATCCCGAGGGCCACTGTCTTATCGAATGTCGAACCGTACTGGTCAGCGAGCTGGTTGAAGGTTGTGTTCTTCCAGAAGTAGTAGTTCGAGCCGACTGGCGGAATGTCATTTGCACCTTCATTCTTATAGAACATTACATTCTGCGTGCCGAAGTCCGGCAAGACAGTGCCTCCGCCGTTACCCACGAACCCCGCATCCCAACCCCCCTGCGAGAAGGACTTCGCCGGGCAGCCGTTGGAACATCCCAGAAGGAATGCGAGAAGTTGTGTGAACGTTACGAAGATGAGGTTGGTGCTAATGCCGGCCGAGCTGAAAGAGTTCTGGATAATCGAAGCGATCTGCCTTCTCGTCGGATTGTTTGTAGGTGCTTCGAGGGTCATCGCGAAGAGAGGCTGTGTCGCGGCGGTGGCTACAGGTATCGGTACTGAGGAGAAGGTAAGCATGAATGTCAAAAGTCCGAGCGTTACGCCCTTAGCAGTATCTGAAAAGAAAGGAAAACGCATCTGTTTTCGCCTTTGTAGGCGTTCTGGCGTATATAACTTTGTTTACCTTCAGAGACACCGCTCTCTTTTCACATGACTCGATTAATTTTTGTGGAGGCGAAATCTAGTTTCGACCCTCCTCGACCGTGGTTCTAGTTCACGATTTCACATCAGCTTCTCCGCGTGGTGACACGCCACGAGGTGGCCTGACTCGAGCTGCCGCAGAGGGGGCTCGGTCTCCTTGCAGATGTCTGTCGCGTACGGGCATCGGGGGTTGAACCTGCAACCGGACGGTGGATTTATCGGACTCGGAACGTCCCCGGCGAGCAAGATCTTGTTGACTTTTCTCTCTGGGTCTGGGACCGGGACGGCGGAGAGAAGGGCGACGGTGTACGGATTAAGAGGATGGTCAAAGATTAGGTCAACATCCGCGTACTCCATGATCTTCCCGAGGTACATCACGGTGACGTGTTGGCTGATCTGTCTGACTGAGCTCAGGTCGTGTGAAATATAGAGGAAGGAGATTGTCTCCCGCTGCTGTAGGCTCTGCAGCAGAGTAAGAATCTGAGCCCTCACCGAAACGTCGAGCGAGGAGACGGGTTCGTCGGCGACGATGAACTTCGGCTCGGTCGCGAGCGCCCTCGCTATCGAGATTCTCTGTCTCTGCCCCCCGGAAAACTCGTGCGGATAGCGCTCGGCATGGTACTCCTCGAGCCCTACGAGTTTCAGGAGAGTGTAGACACGTTCCTTCCACTCGCTCTTCGCGACGTGCCTGTGGATGATGAAGGCCTCGGTGATGATATCGAATACTGTCATTCTAGGGTCGAGTGACCCGTAGGGGTTCTGGAAGACCATCTGCATACCGCGCCTCATCGCCTTCCTCTCTTCGTTCGAACCGTGTTCGAACGTCTCGTGGACATCCTTTCCTTCGAAGAGAACCTGACCGGAATCTTTGGGTATCAGGTCAAGAATCGCTTTGCCCGCAGTCGTCTTTCCACAGCCGCTTTCTCCCACGAGTCCCATAGTTTCACCCTTCGCGACATCGAAGCTAACTCCATCTACCGCGTGAACGTCCCCGACCTTCTTCTTGATCAGGATCCCGCGCTCGTAGACGGGGAAGTACTTCATCAGGTCTCTGACCTCGAGGAGGGGGTTCGCCATCAGGGCGACCTCCTCAAGTCCAGCTCCTTCCAGCGGTGACACGACACTTCTCTACCTCCGCCGATCGCCTCTAGCGGTGGGATCTCGCTCACGCACCTGTCTATCATGTAGGAGCACCTCGGATG
>VBPP01000110.1:0-9479 GCA_005877365.1 Nitrososphaerota archaeon | reverse complement strand
CCCATGTCGTGGGTGACTAGAATTAGGGACATGTCCAGCTCCCTCTCAAGGGCCCTCAGCAGTTCGAGGACCTGGGCCTGGATCGTGACATCGAGGTTGGTCGTGGGTTCGTCTGCGATGAGCAGGTCGGGCTCGGAAGCCAAGGCTCTCGCGATCGCGATTCTCTGTCTCATCCCGCCACTCAGTTCGTGTGGGTAGGCTTTCATCCTCGTCTCTGGTTCAGGGATGCGGACCAGCCTGAGCAGGTCCACAACCTTCTCGCCAGCGGCCTCTTTGCTCATCTTCTCGTGAGTTGTAACCACTTCAGAGAGCTGGTTCCCCACGGTGAAGAGCGGGTCGAGGGAGGAGTTCGGGTCCTGGGAGACGTAGCCAATCCTCTTCCCCCTGAAGCCACGCATCTCGTCCTCGGTCTTCTCAAGGAGGTTTTCCCCCTCGAAGAGGATTCTCCCTGAGACGATTCTTCCGGGTCGAGGGACGACACCCAACACGGAGAGGGCGGTCACCGTCTTTCCTGAACCAGACTCGCCGACCAATCCGAGCGGTTTCCCCTTGGCCAGCGAAAATGAGACGCCGTCCACCGCCCTGACGACACCGGCCTCGGTGAAGAAGTAGGTCTTCAGGTCATCGACTTGGAGCACCGTCTCCGGCATCGGTTACTCCCTAAGTCTTGGATTCAGCGCGTCGGAGAGACCGTCGCCCAGAAGGTTGAACCCAAGAACGCAGATTACGACCGCGATTCCCGGGAAGAAAGCGACCCACCAAGACGAATCGATGTGGTCGAAACCCTCCTGAATTATCAGACCCCACGTGGAGGTCGTAGGGTCGCCGAAGCCCAGGAAGCTAATCACCACCTCGGTTATGATGTTCGCGGCGACGGCGAGACTCGAAAGAACTATGATGGGGGAGAGTAGGTTGGGCACGATATGCCGGAAGAGAGTCCTGGACCCGCTGGCACCGAGCGACTTCGCGGCCTGCACGAACTCAAGCTCCCTGATCCTGAGTATCTCTCCTCTCGCGATAAATGCGAAGAGCGGCCACCCGAATAACCCCAGAGTGAGCACGATTAGAGACAGGGCGAGCCCCTGTGCTAGCAGGAAAAGAAATATCTTCGCGAAGAGCAAGATGATCACGAGGACAGGTAGGACGAAGAAGATCTGAGTGAGCCCTAGCAGCACCGCCCCGGAGACACCACCCCTATACCCGGCTACCGCCCCGACCGAGAGACCGATGACTACCGAAATCACGGTGGCTCCGATCCCTACGTAGAGGTCGCCAGCACTACCGTGAATTATCTCGTTCCAGACGTCTATGCCAGAATTCTCCGTTCCCAAGGGATGCGCTGAATCGACGAATGGCGGGAGATTGGTGCATCCCTGGTACAGGCAGCCGAAGCTCCTCGCCGGGACCGGGTCGAGCAGAAGGCCGTATATGGCAAGGACGGCGAAGGAGGCGACTATCGCGAGTCGGGTCCATCAGGGCGTAGACAAGGTCGGTGAGTATGTTGGCAGCCAGAACCATGGCTGTGATAATCATCGTGATTCCGAGGACGACCGGAAGGTCGAGAATAGTAGCAGAGAGAACGAACTCGTAGCCGAGGCCGGGCCAACCGAACGTCGTCTCGAGTGCCGGCGCCCCCCCCAAGAGGGTCCCGAAGGTGAGCCCGACGACCGTAATCACAGGGGTAACCGCGTTCTTGAGTGCGTGCTTGTAAGTCACCCTGAAGTCGCTGATGCCGCTGGCCCTGGCGGCCAGGATGAAGTCCTGCCTCAGGGTCTCCAGCATGCTTGATCTGATCAACCTGACAATCGCCGCCAAGGACACAAAGGTAAGCACACCGAGCGGCATGATTATGTGAGCGAGCTGGTCGGTGTATATGTTGCCCCACCACCACGGCGGGTAGGGCGATATCGCACCGAACGAAGGCAACCAACGGAGGTAGAGGGAGAATATCAGGATTGCATTTATGCCGAGCCAGAAGGTTGGCATCGATATACCAAAAATTGCTGTCGTAGTCACCGCGATGTCGGACTTGGAATACTGGCGTTTTGCAGAGTAAATCCCGATCGGAATCCCTATCGCGAGAGCTAGCAGAAGAGCCGGGATCTGGAGTTCTAGAGTACTACCTATCCAGGGCACCACCTTCCCCGCGACGCTTCCCGAGTATAGAGACTGACCAAGGTTCCCACGGAGGAGGTCCGAGAGCCAGAGGAAGTACCGGGCGTAGAGTGGCTCGTTTACGTGGAAGTAGTCCTGGATAGCCTTGAGCTGGGCTGGGTTCAGGTTTCTTATCCCGAGTCGCACAATCTGCACGGGGTCCCCCGCGGCGTTTGTGACCAAGAAGGTGATTATCGAGACAGCGAGGAAGACGGGGATTGCGAACAGAACTCTTCGAGTAATGTAATTGAGTAGGCTCCCCATTCATAACAAAAGGCCGTTTAGTGATACATATGTTTTGTTACCACGATGAGGATGGTAATAATCCCAATTAGGAGATGAACTGAAACGCAGAAACTGGTTCATAAGCCGGGGAGTGGAGAAGAGTGAAGGAAAGGACGTGGAGAAGGGTTTCGTTGATCGCGTTTGCATTGAGCCTTCTCTTCTTTTTTGCGGTCATTGGCTTGCCGTTCTTCAAGGCTCCGCAAATTGAGTCGTTCTGGGGCCCCTCCGTCCCCTACAAGGGGGGGAATGAAACTCTGAGCGGCTATTACATTCCCCCCGTCGACGCGCAGAAGAAGATCACGATAACTATCTTGTACTTCTCCAAGGCGAGCCTCGATATCACTGTCTTCGCCACGGGGGAGGGAAGCATAGCGCCTCAGGGTCCGCCCCTCCTTCAGGAGAGGCCTTCTGGGACCAGCTTCTCGACAGAGGTCGAGTCAACCCAAAGTCAGGCTTACGGCGTCTATATCGTCTCGTACAACCGGACTGAGTTCCTACTCACCGTGGCTTCCGAGTGGTCTCCGTTCTACGGCCTCCGAACGTTCTTCGCCCCCGCGGTGGCCTTCGTCTTCGCGGCGGGGGTGGCGACCTACTACTTCACTATCGCTGCGAGGAGAGAAGAGGTGTTCGAGAAAGCCTTGACCGAGGCCAGGGGCGGGCTCGGCAGCGGTAAGGCTGCGTTGCTCCGGGACCGGAGAACGCTTGAAGTATCCCCAGAACATGTAGGCATCTGTCGCGGCCGCGATCAATGCTAGGAGTTGGAACCAATCAAGGGTCGGGGGGCTCGTTAGGACCGTCCCCCTCCCGGAAAGAGTCAGTGCGTGAGTCAGGACTGAATAAGATGTAGACGGGGCGAAGTTCAAGGCGCCCGCGTACGCGTTGCGCGCCGCCACGTCCTGGTAGACCAGGTACGCGAGCAGTATCAGGACGACAACTGCCCTTGCCGTCGGCCATTTTGTTGAGATGAAACTCGAGGCGAGGGTGCGAAGCGCGGCCTATCTGGGGAGCCTGATCCTCGTCCTCGTGGTCTTTGCCGTTCTCCTCTTCGTGTTCACGCGGCGGGTCGACGGCGTCAGCATGAGACCGACGCTCGAAGCGGGTGACATGGTTATCCTTCAGTTCGGCAGCATAGGCGAGGTACAAAAGGGCGACATAATCGTCTTCAACGACCCAACCTTCGGGGGTTGCCAAGACTTCACGATAATCCACAGGGTTGTCCAAGTGGCGTCAGACGGCGGGCTGACCACACAGGGCGACAATAGAGCGACGAACCCCGTTCCAGACGAGCCGGTCGGTGGCCCGTACGTGCACCAGCAGTGCCTCGTCGGGAAGGTCGTCTTCGTCATCCCCTACCTGGAGAGGCTGGCGGACCTGCTCCCCTACCCCACGAACTATGTCTTGGCGGCTCTGATCATCCTCTTCGTGATCTTCTCGGAGATGGGAGGAGGGAAGAAGGAGCCTCCGACGAAGGGCGGAGAGACCGCAGCTTAAATACCCTTTAAATACCGATTGAGATTTTGCTCGCTCCCATGCCGCAGACGAAGGCTATCGTCAGCATCGAGAACGTGGTGGCCTCCGCCTCGATAAACCAGACGGTCGACCTCAACCTGATAACGAAAAACTTCGTCGACGTCGAGTATCATCCCGACCAGTTCCCGGGGCTTGTCTTCAGGCTCAAGAATCCGAAGACGGCCACCCTGATCTTCAGTTCCGGGAAGATGGTCTGCACGGGAGCCAAGTCGGAGGAGCAGGCGAGAAAGGCTGTTGAGGAGGTCGTGAGGCGGCTGAAGAAAGGAAACATCCCAATCAAGAACGAAGCAGAAGTTGAGATCCAGAATATCGTCGCCTCCGCAAGTCTGGGCGGGAAAGTTCACCTCGAAGAGGCGGCCCGGCAGCTATCGAAGTCGATGTACGAGCCCGAACAGTTCCCGGGACTCATCCATCGGATGGCTGACCCGAAGACCGTGATCCTCCTCTTCGCCTCCGGGAAACTAGTGTGCACCGGCGCGAAGAAAGAGAGCGAGGTCTACAGGGCCGTAAACAACCTTCACGTTACCCTGGAAGAAAAGGGGCTCATGGTTTACTAGCGCGCCCGCCGACCTGCGTCAAGATAGCGTTAAGGTCTTCTTTCGCGATCGTGTTTTCCGCGAAGAGGGCGTCACCGAGCTCCAGAATGTCAGTCAGAGGGTGTAGTTTCACTTGATTCCTAGCGAGTCTCTCTCGTCCCCCCTCCAGTCTGTCAATCAGGACCGCGGCGTCGCGAACCTCCGCGCCCTCCTGTCTTACCGCGCCACAGGCCGACGACATCGTTTCGCCCGAAGCGATTAGGTCGTCGATGACAAGGATTTTCCAGCCTGGTTTCACGGCCCCCTCCACTCTCCTGGGTCTTCCCTTCTCCTCCTTCCTCACCGAGACCATCGGTAGCCTGAGTGTGAGGGCCATGGGGGAGGACCACATCAGCCCTCCGACGGGAATACCGGCGAGCGCATCGAAGTTCTTCTGTCCGACTCCCATCTTCACGAGCTCGAGGAAGGCATCGAAGACCATGCGGTAGGCTCCCGGGAAGCTCGGGAGCTCGTCTAGGCTGATCAAGTAGGAGGATTCCCTCCCGTTTGGAAGGGTGTACGTTCCGAACTGAAGGGCGCCGGCCTTGATGAGGGCGGCAGCGACGGACTCGACTAGGGTCTTACGCTTCTTCCAGGACAATCGAGTTCCACCTCATTTCAGTTATATAATAAAGGAAGCTTCGATTTGGTGCTTGCCAGAGATCTGGATTCCGTACGGCGACACGGAAACCCTCGTCACTCTTGGGGCGGAGAATCTCGGGGAGCTGATCGAACCCGCTCAGGACAGTCTCGCCGAGGAGGAGATCGAGAGGCTCAAAGGAAGCCTGGCGGAGTTCAGCGACTTAGTCATCTGCGACCGTAAGCCCCCCACCCTCGAGGTGGTGAAGCGACTACTCGGTGAAGGACCGGTGGAAGGAAGTAAAAGGATATTCGCAGCCGACCCTCGCAGGGTGGAGGCCCGACTTCCTGAGCTTAGGGGGCAAGTGCTGGGAGGTGGCGAGAAGGTGAGCCTTCCGTACGAGAGGGGAATCGACCTGAAAGTCCCCGCGCAGCTTGAGGAGGATAAGTCAAGACTGGTTCTCTCTACGGGGGGGCCTGACCCACTCCTAGGACTACTCGACTCGAAGGTAGCCCTCCCCCTCGCCTTTGTCACAAACACGAGAAGGCTGGCCTACGAGTCACGAACCTCCGACGAGCCGACTCCCTTCTCCGAGACGTCCTCTGCGGAGGCCCTGAAGGGAGTCGCAGAGAGGTTCAGGAACTCGAGCTTCGTCACTGTCATTCCCCGCGGCAGCAGACCTCACCGACTGCTCAGGGATGCCTCCTTCGACGAGGTGAAGAACAGCTTCCCCACGCTCTCTGCCCCGCGGGCGCGAGCCGCTATCATCGGGATCGGCGGAGAGGGGTACGATGATACTTTCTCGGATGCGCTCCGGCTCGTCTGGAGCTGTATCGGCTGTGTGAAGGAGGAGGGAGAGGTCCTGCTCGTCTGCGAGTGCGGAGAGGGGCTCGGCTCCGATGCCCTCGAGATGCTCATCACGGGAAGGATGACCGATCAGGGGCCGACGAAGAAGAAGGGGGTGTACGTCGAGGGGCTGGAGGAACTTCACTATCTGAGGAAGCTGAAGGGCAGCTACAGCATCATCCTGATGTCCGGTCTCCCGGAGCTCTATGCCCGCACAAAACTCGGCTTCGCGACCGCCCGGGGCTCGGCGGAGGCAGTAGGGAAACTGCTGGGGAAACTCGGACGAACTGCGAAGGTCAACGTCGTCACCAGGGCCTGCGAGTGCTCCCTATCCAGCGAGTAACCGCAGGTTCGCGATATTCTGAGGGATGGGTACGGATGCGAGCGCGAGCAGAAGGGCGACGGAGAAGAGTATCTTCTTCTCCCTAGAGGCCTCCGAGACTTCGTCGAGGGTGCTGAGGCGGGTGGGCCTCCCCGCGATGACAAGCACTATCACAGCCGTGACCCAGTAGTTTGGAGTGTCGAGAACCAGGAGCGCGACTATGCTCAGGTATGTCGTTATGCGGAGCCCCCTGTAGCCTAGGATGCTTTCGCATAGTTGCCCCCCGTCTAGCTGAGTGGCCGGAAGCAGGTTGAAGAAGGTCAGAATCAGTCCTGTGTCAGCGGCGGCTGCTATCGGTGAAATGAGTTGGCTGCCCGAGGTAGTCTGCGGTCCGCCCCCGATGAGGCTGATAAATGAAACTATCAGGCTCTCGATGATACTCGGGTTGGGCGTCGTGAGCTGGATGTTGGGGAGGGCCGCGCGTACGCTCTGCACCTGCTCCATCGAGACTGTGGCCGCGGTGAGCACTCCGATCGCGTAGAAGAGGATGCAGAGAACTATCGCCACGATGGGTCCCAGGAATCCTGTCCTGAAGAGTGCGTCGCGGTTCACGGGCGGTTCCCTGTGGACGAGGACCGTCCCGAAAGAGGGAAGGGGGGTGAAAGCGGGAATCCCAGGGAGGAAATAAGGGACGGGGGCCCGCGTTCCCCCTCGACTCCCGCTCCGCCTGTGCACAACCTCATGGAGGCCGATGACGAGAATCAGGACCACGACGTAAGCCACACCCATCAGGAGAGGCAATCGCTCCGGCAACAGTTGCTGGTAGACGATGTACTGAATCCACCCGTGGGCGACAACGGCTGCCAGGGTGAGGAGTCCGAGGACGACAGGGGCCCGCGAGGAGCCCTTCTCCGTTGGTGCCTTCCTGACGAGGAGGACGCACTCATCCCTGCTCCCCGTGAGGCGCGGTACGTACCCCTTCGGTCTCAGGATGCCGTACAGACGTTCGAAGGCCCGCTTCGCCCTTTCATCGTACACGACCTTGTACTCCGCCTCCCCGTCTGGAAGGACGAAGGAGTCCTTGACAGAAAAAGCTCCCCTCACTATCGTGTCGAGCTCGAGGGTGGTGAGGACTGACAAAGAACAGGCGCGCGCCTCCCACCCTTTATTTGAACTGCTCGGTAACCCGATAAGGTTTATCCAGAACTCGTCACCTCGAGGTGGTGGGAGATTGCAGAAGGTCGTTGTGGGGAGGGTAGCGGAGTATGACATAAGGCACAGCGCCCAGACAGACATCCCGGCTGTCGTCACGATAAACATGAAGACTCTCCCCGAACACTACTCGGACTACTTCTACTACGAAATACTCTCGGAGTTTCCCGAAACCTTCCTCGTCGCTGAACTGGGGGATAATGTCGTCGGCTACATCATGTGTCGTATTGAGTACGGCTTCTCACACCTGAGAAGGTTCGGTCTCGCGAGGAAGGGGCACATCGTCTCTGTCGCCGTTCTCCCTGAGCACAGGGGGAAGGGGGTTGGGACGAAGCTGATAGAGTATGCCCAGGAGCAGATGGCAAAGAA
This sequence comes from Nitrososphaerota archaeon, assembly GCA_005877365.1. Taxonomy (GTDB): domain Archaea; phylum Thermoproteota; class Nitrososphaeria; order Nitrososphaerales; family Gagatemarchaeaceae; genus TA-13. The sequence continues at coordinate 1,606 of VBPP01000110.1, read as the reverse complement.
GTCATCCCGGGAGTGCTACCTTGAGGTTCGCGTATCGAACTTGCAGGCAATCGCTCTCTACGAGAGGTTGAACTACAAGAGGGTTAGCAGGCTGGAGGGTTACTACAGGGACGGGGAGGCGGCGTACCTGATGGCTTGCCCGCTGGACAAGTATGAATGAAAGCGCCCTCCTCTCCGGGCTCGCGAAGGTGCTGGATGAGGTCAGTGAAACTCAGAGTAAGAACGTGAAGGTCGAGAAACTCTCAGCCTACCTCAGAAACCTGAGCGCCGAAGACGCAGCCCTCGCCGCACGACTCGCGACAGGCCGCTCATCTCCCCGTGGTAGCAGGGACGAAACACAGGTAGGCTACTCCACCATCTGGGAGCTCCTGACCGAGATCTCAGGCAACCCCCCTCGCGCGATCTCTGAGCTCTACTTGGAGCACGGGGATCTTGGGGAAGTTGCCCAGGAGGCTCTGAAGACCAAGCAGGAAACGACGCTCTTTGGGGAGAGCATCACCCTCGCCGAACTGCAGGAGACCTTCGACACGATGGCGAGGAGCAAGGGGAAGGGGTCGTCCTCCTCTAGAAGGGCTCTGCTGAAGTCGCTCCTCCTGAGGTCTTCGCCAGTCGAAGCGAAGTACGTTGTGAAGATACTCACGGGGGAGATGAGGACGGGAATCGTTCAGGGATTGGTTGAAGAGGCCATCGCGAAGGCCTACGCCCTCTCAAGGGGGGAGGTGGCGAAGGCACACCTTCTGGCCGGTGATATCGGAATCCTCGCCTACAGGGCTCGCCTCGGCGAGCTCTCCAAGGTAACGATGACTCCATTCCGCCCGCTGAATTTCATGCTCGCCGAGCCGATGGCCACTGCGACCGAAATCGCCGACTACTTCAAGAAGCCCATCTTCGCCGAGTACAAGTACGACGGCGTGAGGGCGCAGCTTCACAAACTTGGGGGGAAGGTAAGAATCTTCTCCAGGCGTCTGGAAGACGTATCGGAGAGTTTTCCGGAGGTCTCTCGGGCGGCCGCGTCCATCGAACACGACTTCATCCTTGACGGCGAGATAGTGCCGTTTAGGGACGGAAAGCCTCTCCCATTCCAGTTACTTCAGAGGAGGCTCCGGCGGATAGAGAACTTTGAGGACGCGGCGCGTAACGCCCCCGTCGAGTACTTTGTCTTTGACATCCTCCTACTCGATGCCGAGGAGTTCATCAACCGCCCTCTGAGAGAAAGGAGTATCGCGTTAGCGGGAGCCATTCGAGAGAGCGCGCTAATCCCGGCGGAGAGGATTAAGGTGGCAAATATGGAGGAGATCGCAAGAGCTTTTGCCAGGAGTAGGGAGCTTGGCTACGAGGGGCTCGTGCTCAAGGACCCGGAGAGCGTCTACGCCATGGGGAAGCGAGGCAAGAACTGGGTGAAGCTGAAGGAGGAGCTCGACACGATAGACACGGTGATTGTGGCGGCCGAGTATGGCCACGGAAAGCGCGCCGGCGTTATCAGCGATTATACATTCGCCGTCCGGGGGAGAGACGGCTTGAAGACGATTGGGAAGGCCTACTCGGGTCTGACTGACAGCGAAATAGATTCGATGACTGAGAGAATCAAGAAGCTGACAATCAAGGA
>VBPP01000351.1 GCA_005877365.1 Nitrososphaerota archaeon | reverse complement strand
CAAGGGTCAGTTCCCAGGTATCGAGCCAATCATCAGAATTTACATGGTCCCGAACCGTTGGCCAGCTATTCCAGTCGGTCCTCGAATGCCGGTCGATCTCTCTCGGGGTCCAGATGAGGAGCGCACATTGTTCGGGGAGTGAGACAACACGCCACGTCGACTCGAGGACTTTCCTCAAAAGACGACTTAGAAGAATGAAACTATACCCGACGAAATAGCGAAGGGACATCTAGCTCAGAAGCCTTCTTCTCCAAGGTTGCGAGCTCTTTGTAATGCGGAAGGCAGACGCTCATGTCACCGGTCGCCAGCCAGGCATCGTTCCGCCCCTGCCGGCAGCGGTCCCGTACATCGCAGGTTGGGCATTCGTAGTGATCATTCGGCCTGGCCCCGTCCACCGTCTGCTTGAGGACTTCCCATCCCTCCTTGACCGTTCCCTTCCGGAGGTCGTATTTGGGCATGGGGAAGCCCTGGCAGAGGTTCATTTCTCCGTAGGGGGTGATCGCAAACTTCGTCTGCCCGCATGCGCACTCAATGAAGCCCCCGTTCCTGGCGCAGGGCTCATCAGCCGCAGCCTGATCGCGAGGGCCCAGCATGGCCAGGTCAATACGTACCTTGTCGGCTGGACTGAGGCGGTGCAACAGGGGACTGGTGTCCCCGTTGGTTTTGGGATGGATGTCCACGCAGTATTGGAATCTGATTCCCATTCCTTCAACGAGGGTTCGGGCGTCTTGGACTTCATGAGCGTTGTCGGTCATGACCGGCATGCGAACGATGACCGGTAGTCTTCTGGATATAAGGCACTCCAGCCCGCGTATAAACGGTCCAAAGGATCCCGGCATGCCGGTCACAAGTTCGTACGTGTCCTTTGTCGCGCCGTAGATAGAGATGGCGAGGCTGCGGAAGTTCGCTTGCTGTAAACGATCGGCAATCTCGGGTGTGATGCGCGTCGCGTTCGAAATCAGCTCCAAGAGCATTCCTAATCGCTTCGCGTGCTCGAAGATGGCGAACACATCGGGCCTGACGAACGGTTCCCCTCCTGTGAAAGTGAGCGTGACGACGCCCACATCCGCGCATTGATCCAGAATGGAGAAGACTTCTTCCGTGCTCAGTTCCTGAGGCAGGACGCGGTGCGTGGGGTTGTAGCAATGGACACACCGCAGATTGCATCCATAGGTCAGCTCGAACGTCACCGTTTCGGGCATTCTCGTCTCGCGTGCCTTGGCCGCGAGGGAGGTAAAAAAACGGTGTGGCGACAGGCGCTTCATGACGGCACGAGAGAGCGTTCCAGGCGCTGCTCCTCGAGATAGTCCACGATATCCGGGTTCTTCACGAAGGCCAGTTCAAAGCACCCGATCTTCTCGATCAGCTCGTCCAGGAAAGCGAGCGTGCCCTTCATGGCTTCGTGATCCCAATGCGGCAGGAAGCCTTGCTGCAGTACGAACAGACTGACGTCCCGGGCGGGAAGCCGGCGGAGGGCATGGGCGCCCTCTCCGTGGCGGATGCAATGCAGCGCTGTTAACCGCCCAGCTTGGTTCTTCGCCTGACGGCCGGTTCCCGGCCAAGGAGTGCCGTAGAGGAGAAATTCGCCCGCCATCTTTCGGAGGATGAGTCGCTCGTCGCTGAGGACGCACGCGCCTCTCGCGGCAAAACAGTCCGACAAGGTTGATTTGCCCGCCCCGGAGGCGCCGGTGAAAACCCAGCCCTCGCGCTCCGTCAGGACGCCCGCCGCGTGGAGGATCAGGCCGCCCTCCCGGCCCAGCCTGGTAGCAAGGCAGACTTCCACGAGCGGGTTGATGACCTTCAAGGGCTCCCATACGGCGCCCTGTTCCCACAACGCTTCATTCTGGCGGACCCAGACCTCGCTCCGAGAGAAATCCCGGGAGATGAGCGCGCGGATCTGGGGTTGGAGGGTCTCCGTATCCGGCGATTCGAGGAGAAAGCCGGATTCCGCCTCATACAGCTTCCAGAGCCCGTGGCTGGAATCGAAGATCAAGCGCCCGCGAGGGAGCTCGGGCAGATGCTTCGTCACCGTGACCTTAAAATCCAGGTCGGGCGGCCCGTTGGACTGCACTAGAAAGGGGACAAACGGAAGTATCGGCCACAAGAAGCATGGGTGGTCCTCGTGCTCATGAAGCCGAATCCTATATTGGCCGATCTGGAGATCAGTCTTCATTGCTGAGATTCGGCGCTCATGACGGCCGAGAGGCGCTGCGGGGGAGGGGGCTGCTCATGCACTTCCGGCAAACGCCCGCGCACACATTGCCGCCGGTATCATCAATATTGGTCGCGGCCGCGCTGCATACGGATAAAATGGCTTGGTCATGGTTCAGCTCAACCTCGAAGATCTGGGGCGCACTGTAAGGTTTTTTGTCAGTCATGGGGGTCACCCTCCCTTTCTTTTATAGTCGCTAACGGATGAATGAGCTTTCGGCCGAACACTTGCTCCCCGCGAGTCACGGCGACATCGCAGTCGTACGGGATCGGCGCTTCTGGGTCGCCGGTTTGCCAGCGGGCATCGCTCGGTGTCTTGTCACAGAAGGTGTAAACCTCGCACGTCTTGCACGGAGAGTCGGTCGCGTACCGCCGGGCGCGGACCTCCGCAAACACCTTGGCGATGGCGTCCTTCAGTGAATAGTCCCGCAGAGAGGCGCGATGCTCATATTGATGCGTACAGGTTCCGAGCTCTCCCCAGGCGCTGACGTGGATGCTATCGGTCCCACAGCCGCAGCGGTACAGCCGTTCGGGCGGGGAGGATGTCCAATCGAACGCATCTTGGCATGAGTCTCCATCCTCGACCGAGTACCGCTCGCGGTCTT
>VBPP01000109.1 GCA_005877365.1 Nitrososphaerota archaeon | reverse complement strand
TGTGGGGTCGGGACTCCTAGAGGAGATGAGGGCAGAGAAGGTCGCCCGATACAAGATCAGCCCGAAGGGCATTCAGTTCCTCTTCGCCTACAGCCACTTCGAAGAATTCACCCAATCATTCGGCCTGAGGCTGTAGTTTCGCGGCTCGATTCCCCGCTCAGCCGAAATACGCTCTCTTCCTTCTTCACCTGATGTCTCGAACCGATTTTATAGCGCCTCGTCACGGGCAGGGCCAAGATGATCGGGATGGTGGGCGCAGGGAGGGTGGGGGCCCAGGCCGCACTTGAGCTCGCATCCCAGGGAGTAGACGACATCACGCTCGTTGACATCGTCGAAGGTCTTGCCGAGGGAGAAGCGCTCGACATCAGCCATAAGATCTCAGAGACGGGTGTTGACGTTTCTGTGGCGGGCTCGAACGACTACTCGACCCTGAGAGGTTCGGAGGTGGTGATCGTAAGTGCCGGACTCGCCCGGAGGCCGGGGATGACTAGGATGGACCTGCTCGAGAAGAACTCCGGGATCATAGCCTCCGTCTCAAGGGAGGTGGCGAAGCATGCACCGGGTTGCATCCTGATCATGGTCACGAACCCTATGGACGTCATGACGTACGTCGCCCTGAAAACGACAGGTTTCCGTAAGGAAAGGGTGGTCGGGATGGGAGGAATCCTCGACCTCTCGCGCTTCAAGTTCGTCCTCGCGAGGAGACTTCAGGTTTCGAGGTCCTCCATCAGCACGGTGGTTATTGGCGAGCACGGCGAAAACATGGTACCCTTGGCGAGTCACACCTCGATCGGCGGTGTCCCGCTCACCTCCCTGCTCAGCGAGGGAGAGATCAGTCAGGCTATCGAGGAGACGAGGAAGGTGGCGGCGGATGTCATCGCGAAGAAGGGCGCGACCGTTGACGCCCCAGGAAACGCGATTGCCAGGATGGCCAAGTCTGTTGTATGGGACAGGAAGGAAGTCCTGCCCGCCTCCACGATGCTTGAAGGGCAGTACGGTCAGAGGGGGATCTGCATCGGTGTCCCAATCAAGTTGAGCAAGGCCGGGGCGGAGGAGATTTACGAACTGAAGCTCTCGGATAAGGAGAGACAATCCTTCATGTCCGGAGGGGAGACAATTAGGCAGGCAATCGCGTCCCTCCCCAAGTTCTGACGGTAGAGGGCTGGGTTGCAGCGCGAATTCGACGTCCTGGTAGTCGGAGCTGGACCGTCAGGGTCCGCCTGCGCCCTCCATCTTGCGAAGAATGGCGTGAATGTCCTCATCCTCGAGATGGGAAGGCACCCCGGAGAAAAGAATGTGAGCGGGGGCATCGTCTACGGGGGCGAGGTGGGGGGTTTCGGCCTGAAGAGGCTGGTCCCTGATTTCGAAGCGACAGCCCCGCTCGAGAGAAAAATCTCCTCACACGAGGTCCACATCCTCTCCTCGCCCGATGAGAAGAAGGGGAGCTATCGCTACTACACACTCTCGCGAAAGTCTCTCGCCTCCAGGTTCGGGCTCTTCAGCGTCGAGTTCGAGACTGGGCATGATTTTACCGTCATTCGGTCTCAGTTCGACGGGTGGCTCGCGAATCTGGCCGTCGAGGCCGGCGCGGCTCTCTCGACTGAGACGACTGTCCTGGATCTTCTCAAGGAAGATGGCTCCGTGGTAGGAGTAAGCACCTCGAAGGGGGAGCTGCGAGCGAAACTCGTCGTAGACTGTTCGGGGGTTACTTCGACCCTCGTCGAGAGCGCGGGATTGCGAGGAGCACTCGTCCCGAGGGAGCTCTACCAGGGCATCAAGCATGTCTACAGGCTTGGGGCCGACAAGATAGAGGAGAGGCTCAGGCTGAAGGCGGGCAATGGGAGGGCGCTCACGTATCTGGGCGATTTCATGCTCGGCATAAATGGCAACGCCTTCATCTATCCGAATCGGGACACCCTCTCCCTCGGCATTGTTGCCTCAATGGACTCGATGATTCGAGCCACCACCGAGCACTTCGACCGCGTTGGGAAGCTTCTCGATGCGCTCGACGCCTTCGAGGGCCATCCGATGGTTCGCGAACTCCTTCAAGGAGCGGAGCTTCTCGAATTCTCCGCTCACAACATTCCTAAAGGGTTCACGTGCCTCTTGAAGAGACCCTACACGAGCGGGTATCTCGCGGCGGGAGACGCTCTGGGCGCATTCGTGAAGATAGGCCCCATGGTAGACGGGATGAGATACGCCATCGCCTCGGGGATGATGGCCGCCCAGACCTACCTTGCTGCGGCTGTTTCGGGGTCGTTTAGGGAGAAGAATCTCTCCCGCTATAGGGACTTGCTCACTCCTGTCTACGAGGATGTGAATCGCTCTGGGAGGGATAGCTTCATTTCGGAAAGCGGGTTCGTCTACCGAACCCTTCCTCGCCTCCTCTTTGGAAGCAATCTTCTATCTCACAAGGTGGAGATTAAGGCTGAGGATGGCTCGAGAGAGAGGGTTCCCCACGGGACTGATGCTGTCACGTACGTAGAGGACGGGGGATACTCGCAGATAGATGTGAATGTCGAACTCGCCTCTCGCTCGGTGACAAAACCCTGGATTCCCTCTTGTCCCGCGAATTGCTTTACCCTTACAACTCCAGGAGGAAGCGTCTCCTCCTTCCGGGACCTTTTTCTGCAAAACCTTGATGCGATCGGGGGCGGCCACAAGAGAGAGGCGCTCGGTCAGACCATGAGGCAGGTTGCGGAAAGCAAGCTTTCCTTCGACTCTATGGGCTGCGTTGAGTGCGGGGCCTGCAGGGCGATTGGGCCGAAGGACACGATTGGCTTCCGGCATGAAAGTCGAGGGCGGGGAGTTTCGTACTCCTTCGGCTAGTCCCCCGATTCTCCTGGGATTCTTGCAATGTTATATGCGAATGGCCGAGGCCGTTTGGAGCCATCAATCAATGTCTTATTCGTATCTTGAGCGGCTGGAGAGGACCATCAAGCAACACGAGGAGTGGAGGGTCGGAGAGTGCCTAAATCTGATCCCCTCCGAGAACCAGTCGAGCTCTCATTCGAGGTCGGTCTTCATGACAGACCTCGGAAACAGGTACTCCGCCCCCGACAAGTTCTACAGAGGAACGAGGTTCCTCGACGAAGTCCAGGCGCTCGCGGAGGACGTAGCGAAAAAGGTCTTTAGTGCTAGGTATGCCGACGTCCGGCCGCTTTCGGGTCACACGGCCGATATGGCGGTGCTCCTCTCCCTGGCCACGAACGGAGACAAGATACTCTCCGTCTCTCCTGTGAACGGTGGGTATCCGGGAATCTCCCACCTGGGTCTCGGGAGGCTACTCGGGCTGAAGAACTTCTACTTCCCCTACGATGACAACAGGGTCAATATCGATCCGAGGGAGTCGAGAGCGCTCGTGGAGAGAGAAGCGCCGAGGTTAATCTTCTTTGGTTCAAGCTTCATCCCGTTCCCTCATCCCGTAAGGGAGGTCTCGAACAGCTACAGAGATGGCATCTCCATCTTCGACGGTTCGCACGTGATGGGGCTGATCGCGGGCGGTGAGTTTCAGGATCCTCTAAGGGAGGGATGCTCGCTTCTCATCGGCTCCACGCACAAGAGTCTCCCCGGTCCGCAGGGCGGGATGATCCTCTCAAACAACGAAGAAGTATTCTCGAGGGTCTCCGATTCGATTCATCCCGGAATTGTAGACAACATCCACTGGAACAGGGTCGCGTCTCTTGCGATCACCCTTATCGAGATGATGGAGTTCGGGAAATCCTACGCGAAGGCCGTGGTCCAGAACTCACAGGCTCTCGGGAAGAGCCTCGACGCATTGGGGGTGAAGGTGAGGGGAGCGGCTCAGGGTTACTCGAAGTCCCATCAGGTCCTGCTCGATTACGACGCCAAGAGATTGCAGTTCTTCGCCGAGAGGTTGGAGCAGGCGAACATCATCATCGACAACGGCGGAAGAATCGGGACGAATGAGATCACAAGGCTCGGGTTCGGCGTCCGCGAGATTGAGGAGGTCGCTGAGCTGGTGGGGATGGTCGTCCTCGGGAAGAAACCGACTGAGTTGGTCAAGAAACGCGTCAAAACCCTGATCAGGGACTTTCGGGAGCCGAAGTACGTCCTGAAATCGGTCCCCAAGATCGTTCAGTGACATCCTCCCACGACTGAAGCCGTGGGCTTCCAGCGACGGTTCTTGCTCGGTGCCATGATTCCCGTCGCGTATAGTTCCTGCTTCACCGATCGGGCTTGCGCGTCCCGTTGTCGGGACGGGTATTGGAGGCCCGTCTCCACAGGCTTGAGTTGGGGCATGTCCTGACAGAATCGTAACGCGCGCTCTCCGATTGCTCCATGCGACTCCGCATCTGACATCGGAGTCACTTCCTTCTGCGGTAGGAAAAAAGAGAGAATATGAAAAAGAAGAGAGACAGGGAGGGCATGGTAACAGCTGCGTTAGACCTAGGGGACAGCGAGAGCCTCGCCACGATTTTATCCCCCGACGGGGATGTGGTCGATAGCTTCTCCATGTCGATGAGCGATGACGGGTACTCGTCCTTCGCGAGCAAGGTGCCAAAAGATGCGAGGATCGCATTCGAGGCCACGAGCATGGCGTATCCTGTATCGAGGAGGCTGACAGCTCTCGGCTACAGCGACATCACGGTGGCTCACAGCAAGGAGCTGGCCTGGATAGTCAAGTCAAAGAAGAAGAACGACCGGATCGATAGCCTGAAGATAGCGAGGCTCCACATGGCCCACATGCTTCCGGAATCACACCTCCTGAGCAGGGAGGAGCAGGTGAAGAGGGACCTGCTGATACAGCGAGTGACTCTGGGTAAGGAGATAGGCAAGATGAAGCTGAAGCTGATCGCCTACCTGAAGAGGGAAGACGTCTACCTCTCGCTCCCTGAGAGCAGCGACAGCTTCTCTCGCGAGAGAAGGCAGGCGATCCGTTCCATGAGGTTCGGCGGCGACGGTGACGACGACGACGGGAGGGACCTAGTCGTCGGCACGATGATGGACAGGCTTGAGTTCCTCGAGAGGCAATGCGCACCTCTCGAAGAGAAGGTCAGAACAATTGTGAGGGATAGCGAGGACATCAGGAGGCTCATGAGCATAAAGGGGGTCGACTTCTACCTCGCCTCCCTCGCCTCCTCGTACGTCGGCGACGTGAACCGCTTCCCCGACGATGACCATCTGGCGAGCTTCCTCGGGATCATCCCTGAGAGCTGGGACAGCGCGAACGTGAAGAGGAGGGGGCACATGTCGAAGGAGGGCCCATCTACGGCGAGGTGGGCCTTCTCCGTAATGACGGACACTGTGATGAGGTACAACCCTCGGCTCAAGACCTACTACCTGTCAGTGAAGAAGAGGAAGAACTCCGGCAGCCTTGCGCATGTGGCTACGATGAGGAAGCTCGTCAGGATGATCGACCACATGCTGAGGTACAAAGAGAACTGGAGATGGGAGGACGAAGCGTCAACAGCCAAGAAGCTCGCAAACCTGGACAGAGAAGCGGAAGCAAAGACTACGGGAGGTGACTGATAGCTCCGGATACCGGGATAGAGCAGCACGCTGGACCACTTGGTAGGGCTGAGTCCTTGAACTCTTTGTCCTGAGTGTGGAGGCGGCCTCCGCAAACTGTCTGAGTGCGCTTAAAGCGCTGAAAGGTGCATGCGGAGAAGGCTTGCCAAGGCGTGCTGCTACCCCGTCCAGAGGAGCTTTAAGGAGGCCATGGAGGATCATAGCAAGTAGAAGGGACCGGAGCCGGAGAAGAGCGCGCGTTACAAAGGTGCCCTACGTGTAGTTCCGCGTTATCATATGCTATGTTTGTAGCTAAGCCCCGATGCGATTCATCCGACGGCTGAAGCCCGTGGGCTTTCTCGCTCACATCTGGTAAAGGAGAACGAATGGGTGGCCTAGGCAGGATAGGGGACGAAGTCACCTTGGCGGCGAGCTTGCCCCTTCCACCGCAGCCGATGGCGTGACAGCGCACGCGGCCCTCAGACTCCTCTCCAGCGTGTACATTACCGTCCCAAGCAGTGCCACGGAGAGTAGCTTGAGGGGAATCTCGTACGCCGCGAAGATTATCCCGACCGTCACCAAGGCTCCTCCAGCGCCGCCCCCGACTGCCAGGAGGGGGACGAGGTAGTAGCAGGGGCATGCGCCC
>VBPP01000108.1 GCA_005877365.1 Nitrososphaerota archaeon | reverse complement strand
AGACCCCGAGGCTGCATCACGGCTATGGGCGGGCTGCTTGGCCGGTTCTGGAAAATGGAATCCTGACCGGCAAAGACGTAAGGGTGGGGATGGAGGACACGCTAATCCTCGCCGACGGTACTCGAGCAGGGAGCAACAAGCAGCTGGTCGAAGGGGCAGTCCTACTCGCGCGACGGTTCGGCAGAGAACCGCTGAGGCTTCCGAAAGGCAACCCGGACACATGATCATCACGATGTCTGGCCAGTGTATCAGCTTTCTGTCCTGCTGCCCCTGGCAAGCGGAGAGGGCTGGATATCGGGTGAGCGAGCGCCCGAGGGCCATAAGCTCACATTGAATCAAGAAGGCTTCAAGAACCATGGATGGACGCATACTGTTCCAAAGGGTGCAGCCTCTCGGCTCAGACGGTAGCGACTCTCAGGGCATCGGCAGGGATTCCGACACCAGATTATCTGATGTGGCTCAGCAGGTCTTCGACCTTCGCCAATCGGGATTTGTCAAAGATGTCGAGCGGAAGGTCAACTCCTACCCCGGCGTTGGGGACGTCCACGATGCCGAAGATCTTCATTTGCATGCCACAAACGCTAAGGATCGTGTAGGCTTGAGGGCCGGTGTAACCAAGTTTTCGAATGAAGGAGATGGTGTTAATGAGAGCCTGCCTCGTCGCTACTGTGGCATCAAGGTAGTACTGCTTGCCGTTTTCTACACATAACCCTGCGAAAGTAAGCACCCTGCTAAACTGGGGCCTGATCCATCCGGGCTGGTAGATTGGCCAAGTGGATTGATATTTCGCGTGACCCCCCTTCCAGAGCCCGATTCGAAGCGTTATCTTTCCGTCCATCTCGATCGCGTTCCAGGTTACCTCCCCGTCTCCCTGTGCGAAGTGGAGGTCTCCAACAGAGAGGTGGCCCCCCTTGACAAGAACCGGAATAAACAGCTTTGAGCCGAGGGTCAAGTCTTTGATATCGACGTTCCCCCAGTTCTCCCTGGCAGGCACTGTCCGGGCAGATTCTTTCGCAATCTCTGCCTTCGACGGGAGTGCCGTTTCCGGAGAGGGACCGTACGCCTTACCTTCGTCGTAGAGGGGGCTCTCCCTTCTGTGCCATTCTTTCAGGAGGGCCGCTGAGGGTGCCGTTCCAATGACACCAGGGTGAGGCATCGCGGGTACCGTGACACCCGGAATGTGCCTCGAGACGGCGAACTTGTTTCCATTCTTCATGTGCCACGCGGACTTGAAGGGTTCCGGATAGATGTCCTTCAGAAGCCCCCCAATCTCGGGAATGATCGCGGAATACCCGACTCCGCTGAGGGGCTCTATGTTCAGTATCTCCGCGACGAGAAAGTCGCCGGGTTGCGCGCCCCTGACTGCGATTGGGCCGGTAATCGGATGGACGCGGCTGAGGTCGAGCTTCTTGACGTCCTCCACGCTATCCGTGTCCTTCAGCTGATAGTCGTCGTACCCGATGCACTCCAGACGAATTTCATCTCCGGGAGATATCTCAACAATTGGTTTGAGATCCGGATGCCATCTGTTGTGGACCTTGTCTTCTTGATCTGCCGCACGCCTTCCTTTCTTCAGCGTGATGGAGTGATCAGGCATGAGTATGCAGGCTCATCGGGGCAAAAAAAATCATATAAGTCTTGCCCACTGACGTAGCTGCAGCTTAATCATACCGTCGTGGGAGGTTAGCTTGCTCCTCCCTCCCTTCGTCCCTCCCTTCCGGGACTTCTCAGGCCTTAGACCCCGATTTGCGGCGTCCTTTGGTTCGTATAAAATGAGGTTGGATGGGCTGGAAGGGATTCGAACCCTTGACCTCTCGATTATCAGTCGAGTGCTCTAGCCAAGCTTCTCGTCGTCGTCCGGGACTCTGAGCTACCAGCCCATTGGTTCGGGACCGAACGGTCGGGCTATAATCACTTTGGTCCATCGGGACGCTCCCCGACTGCTGCCGGGACGACGCTTCAAGCGTCAAACGAGACGTCGATTGTCAGACCTTGTGAATGAGTCGCGAGAGAAACAGGATGCCAGACTTGCCTTTCGCAGTCATTGCGGTTATCATCATTTTCTTTCTTCCGCCTTCACAAACCAGCCTCACTTTCAGATAATCTCGATCGTAATTGAAGCTGTTGTTGGGCTATGGATGGCGGTCCATACGGGTGTCCGTGTTTAGGGACTTGGCTTATCCTCCTATACTATCCGCTGGTCGGAAGAAAATCGTGCCCGGATACCTTCCGCCTTTGCCTTGAATTCAGCATCGTTGCTTGGCATGGGTTCAATGACGCGAGAGTATGACGCTAGGCCTTCGCTGTCGAAGCCAGCCCTCCTGATTTCTGTAACGAGCCCCTGATTTCAGACGCGAGATGCTGTGCCGTTTCTCTCCGACCTAATCAGAAACCACAGGGAGGCGATCAGGAGAGCTTCGATGGTCTTCGTAAAGAGCCCTATCGATTCAACGGGAAGCCCATCTCGACTCGCCGCGTAGGTGAGAACGAGGGCGGCCGAGTAGAAGATGACGAGTGTGTAGAGAAGACGCTTTCCGTAGAGGATTACGATGGCTCCTGCTACGTAACCGACCCCCAAGGCAGCGAACACTGGACCAGCGGTCATCTCGCCTGGAATCAGATTCACCAAGGAAAGCACAAGGTGAATTGCTGCAGCAGTCAGCGATAGCACAATAGCCGATATCCGTAGCACGACTGATTGCCTCACCATACTCTCCCGTCGGAGAGGGACAGCCTCGCTCCTGTACCAGAGATATCCGGCCGCGGCGAGGAGGACTATGCCAAAGACGGTGTGTGCGACGTGTGCCTGAGTGCGAGTACGCGCCGCTGCCCAGTCATGCCATCAAATTTAGTCGAACTCTACGATGCAATCTTTACCTTTATGGTAGTGGGGCAGAAGTCCCGTTACTACCTTCTTAATGATTTACCTTCTCTTAACCAGCGCGGCGGTCGTTATCCCGACTATTACGAAGATTGCGCTCAGGGCGCGGTGGGCGTTTGTATGAAACGCAAACCCTTCAAGTGGCTGCTGTCCCGCTGGTGCGGGAAAGAGGGTGGGGCCCCAGAGGGGTCCATTCGGGCCTATGGAGAAGAAGAGGATACCGAGTATTATCACTAAGACGGAGAGGGAGAGGCCGATACGGCTACCTCTTCTAGACATCGCGACACCTATCGCTCCAAGGATTATGGCGATAGCTGTTATCCCTAGATGCTGGCTGCTGTGCGCTGTTATGTATCCCGCGTCGAAGGCCGGAGAGAGAGGACCTTCTGGTCCGACCACGTAAATCAGTAAGCCGACAATGATAAGAAGAACGCCCAGGATGATTCCCACAGTTCGCCGCCTACCCGGTTCTGGGGCACTCAATCACCCAATAGTCCGTTCGACAACCCTAATAACTCTTGTGAGGCAGACTTTGCCAAACTTGGCCCTCACAATTTGGCTCGAGAGGAGGCTGGAGCTTCTGAGTACTTTCTTTCCCTCTGGTTCCAGCTGACTTTGGCATATGGTCGGGAACTTCCTCTTTTTCTGGATTATTAGCCGAATCTTCGGAACACAACGGCTGAGTCCAGGAGCGGGGAAGCGTCGACCGGAGTGGCCCATTTGCCTTGTTGTTTGGACCGGGGGGGACTTGAACCCCCGACTTTGGGGAGCTTTGGCTCTCTCCCGCGTGCAAGGCGGGCGTTCGTACCAACTGAACTACCGGCCCATGACCCGCAGAATCTCGTCTCTTCTTATCTTCTTTGGGAGATTTCTTCCGTGTCTTTGCGAGGCAGGGTTGTGAAGCTACGATGCTGGAGGTGTGGAGGCATACACCGCTGGAAAAGGAGAGGGGAAGATGCGCGCCTTCGTGCAGCTTGCTCTATCCATCTCTTAGTCGCTGGTTCTACTCCTCTCCTGCTACCCCACTGTCTGGCCCTCCTTCCGCCAAGGATGAACGATGCACAGGAAGCGGGTTACGCAACTAGTGGGCGTTCAGTTGGCGATGCTCACGTAGAGGATCCGTCACGGAAGGACCAGAACTGAGCCACCCAACGCGTTGACAGGTTTCCTCCTTTTTCGAATTGATTTCCTCCCGAACCCTCTCACTCCCCTCAAAGTTCTAATACGCAAGTGGAAAGTCCGTTGAAAGAACTTCCGTTGGCGTCTGGTCCGTCGAGTGCAGAAGCGAACGCGCTGGAGGCCACCTCTCTCGCGAAGTCTTTCGGGACGACGCGCGCGGTCGACCGCCTGACCTTCACCCTGCGACGGGGGGAGATACTCGGCCTCCTCGGCCCGAACGGGTCGGGCAAGTCGACCACGATGAAGATGATTCTGGGAATCCTGAAGCCGGACTCGGGGAGCGCGAAGGTGTACGGGAGAGACGTCCTCACGGACCCGATAGGCGTCAAGGAGGTCTCCGGCTACGTCCCCGAGACGCCGCAGCTCTACGAGTTCCTCTCCGGGGTGGAGTACCTGGACTTCGTTGGAGACATGTACGGGATGGGACCGGCCGCGAAGAAGGAGAGGATAAGCCAGTTTCTGAAGGCCCTGGAGCTGGACGGTCACGAAAATGACATGATAAGCGGTTACTCTCAGGGGATGAAACAGAAAGTAACGATAACCGCGGCGCTGATGAACAAGCCCAGGCTCCTCGTGGTCGACGAGGGGCTCAACGGGCTCGACCCCAGGTCGGCTAAGATCGTGAAGGACCTCCTCCGTGAGCTCGCGAGGGAGGGGGTCGCGATACTCTTCAGCACGCACATTCTCGAGATCGCAGAGGCGATCTGCGACAGAGTTCTCATCATGCAAAGAGGCAACCTCCTCGCCGAGGGGACGCCCGCGGAGTTGAGGAGGCGGGCGGGGATGCCTGGCTCGACTCTCGAGGATGTCTTCCTGAAGATGACCGGGACCGAGGACCTGAAGGAGGTAGTCGAGGCGCTCACCAGGTGAAGCCCGCGAAGGTCCTCAAGATAAGCGACGTCCTCGTGAAGTCGCAGTTGAGGTCGGCGAGGAGCGGGAGGTTCTCTGCGAGTTTCCTCAATCGCCCGGCGGCCGTGGTGCTCGTCGACGCAATCGCCTTTGGGGTTTCCGCGGTCATCGTCTCCAGACTCGTTGCGTTCTTCCCTTCAATCCCGGGATTCTCACTCGCAACCATCGCCCGAGAGACGCTGATCTTCCTTCCCGCCTTGCTACCTCCGATGATCTTCGTTGCGAGTCTTCTATTCGAGCTGAACGTCTCGTCCAAATTCGCCGCCAGCGACACACTGAACTGGCTGCCTGTCTCGCAGAGCGAGTACGTGACCGCATCGGCCCTCTCAATCTGCTTCATCTACTCCATACTTCCTGCGCTCGCCTTCGGGGTGACACTCCCCATCGCAGGGAGTCAGGGGCTGCTCCCCGTCTGGGTCCTTGCGGCTCTGTTGAGCATCGTAGCGCTCTTCACTGGGGCGCTCCTTGTCGAGATACTCAGGGCGACCCTGAACAGGGTCTCGACGTCGGCGATGGGGAGGGCTCGAAGAGGCGCCCTCTTTGTGAGGCTGGCTATCTCGATTACCGTGATCGTGACCTTCCAGTTCTTTTTCAATCCTCTCGCCCTTCTCGGCCTACTGACGTTATTCAGTAGGGAGGCCGCGGCGTCGTTCCTCGTTCCGTTCCTCTGGCCGTCGTCGGTCGTAAGGGAGGCTCTCGACGGTCAAGCGCTGTGGTTGATCGCCTTCGCGGGGCTCTCGGTAGGCTTCGCGGGATTCATGACATGGGCCGCCGTCAGGGTCAGGTCTAGGTTCTGGTCGCCCTCTCCCGTGTCGGTGACAGTGTCGCACGGTGAGTACACGCCGTCGAGCGGCGCCCTTCAGGGCTTCGGCTTCTCCGCTGTCGAGTCGGCCCTGATCAGGAAGGACCTCAAGGGGCTGACAAGGAGGAGGGAGATGGTCCCTTTCCTCGCGATACCGTTCGTCATGACGGCCGCCTTCCTTCTCCCTCAGTTCACCGGCGTGGGCGGGCCGCGGGGACCATCATCGGGGGCGGCTGGCTTTCCCCTGCTTCTCGTCGGGGGAATCTTCGCGCTCATCTTCTCGAGCGTCAGCATAGGACAGGAGGGGAAGGCGATAGCGAACATCTACACTTTGCCGGTCACTCCGAGGCAGTACCTCAGGGCGAAGGCGGCCCTGGCATTGACCTTCGCGCTCGCCGCGACGGCGGTAATGGTCGTCGTCACCTCCGTATTCCTCGGGCTCGGGGAGAGGGAGATTCTCTCGGCCCTGCTATTGGCACCCGCCGTCGCGGTGGAGGAGACATTTATCGGGCTGGGGTTCGCATCGAGGTTCCCAGACTTCTCCGAGAGGCCGAGACCCAGGTTTGTAAAACCGGTCGGGATGCTGGTCGCATTTCCCACAGGAGTGGCAATAATGCTCGCGTCGATCTCCCCGGTCATCATTTCCTTGGTCGCCGGGAGCATAGCCGTTGACATCGGCTCCATCTACACGATACTGATGGCGGCGGCTCTCATTTTCTCCGTCGCCGTCTCGCTGCTCGCGTATCGCTGGGCGAGAGGAGGGATAGCTAACCTGCTCCGAGAACTCGGGGTCTAGCGCGCGCGGGCAGGGCGTGGGGTCGGGTGGCCTACTTCTCCTTCCAAACGGTGACCTTCGCCCCCAGGAGGACGAAAACAATCGCGAGGGCCGAGACTACCAGCATGTTCGTAAGGGCCGCAGAGTAGTCGCCCAGGATCATCGAGTCCCTCAGACCGTCGGAGAGGTAGGTGAGAGGAAGCACTCGAGCAAAGGACTGCAGGAAGGAGGGCATTATATCCACGGGCCAGTACGTCCCCGAGAGGAACATCATGGGGAAGGCGATCGCGTTACCCAGCCCTGATGCAGCTTCAGGGTCCTTCACCAGCCCCGCGAGAGTCATCCCGATCCCGGAGAAGAGGATCGCTCCAACCACAAGTGCGGCGATCGTGTAACCATCCAGCGAGACGTTTGATTGGTACGCCACCTTGGCGAGTGCTATCATTACGAGAGCCAGCAACAAGGCGAGGACCGCCTGGCTGAGGACGTTGCCGACGATCCACTCGTACTTTCTCAGGGGCGTAGCCGAGAGCCTCTTCGTTACTCCGCTCCTCCTGAATTCGCTCGCTATGCTCGTCAGCCCGATAACCCCGTTCGTCATCATGAAGGCCGCCGTGAGGCCGGGCACGTAGAAGTCCACGTTCTTCAGAGCCCTAGCCGAGGAGGATTCGTGGGAGAGACCAACCACGCGACGCGCTCCGGCCAGCTGGAAGTTGAAACCATTCGCCACGTCCGAGATGACCCCGCCAACGATGGGACCCAGCTGGTCCGCGGGGGAAGAGATGTAAGTCACATTCACGGGGAGGCCCCTCGATACGTTGGCCCCGAACGCCCTGGGGATTACAAGGACTCTCGGGTTGCCGCCGAAGAAGCTGGAGTGACTCGCGATGAAGGCGGTGACGTTGACGGAAGGGGCCAGGATCGGGCTATTCACGACGACGACCTTCGTTGAGTTGATGGCGCCAATGAAGTTCTGGGAGAGGCAGGTCGGAGAACCCGGACATCCGTCTTTGTTCTGGACGTAGAGTGTATGGCCACTCGTGTTCGTGTTTCCGAAGATGCTTCCGAAGACGAGGAGAAACATCACCGGGAAGAGGAAGCTGAAGAAGAGCCCGCTCCTGCTTCTGAGCCAGTTGAGCGTTATCGCTTTGAAGATCGCGGTGGTTCGGCTCACTTCGCCTCCCCCTCCGCCGTTATCCTGAAGCCGGCCAGCTTGAGGAAGACGTCCTCTATCGTCGGGGAGCGCAGCGCTATCTCGACCTTCAGTCCCCTTTCAGTCAGAGCGGTCAGGGCGACCTCGACGTCCCTAGTCTGGGTGTAGGGGAGCAAGACGTCGCCGTTCTTCGCGGCGACGTTATCGAAATATCTTCTGAGAGTTCCAAAGACGGCATCTCCGCCCTTCGTGAAGACTATTGTCCTTTCTCCACCGAACGTCTTGACGAGTTCACCGGGGGTCCCGATCGCCGCGATCTTCCCCTTCACGATTATCGCAATCCTGTCGGCAAGTTCCTCCGCCTCCTGCATGTAATGCGTGGTGAGGAAGACCGTCTTCCCCCTCCCCCTCAGCCCCCTTATGACCTCCCAGGTAGCCCTCCTGACCTCGGGGTCGAGGCCTGTGGTCGGCTCGTCGAGAAAGACGAGGTCCGGATTGTTAACTAGAGCCGCGGCAACTCCGACCCTCTGCTTTAGCCCCCCCGAAAGTGCATCGAACCTGACCTTGGCTTTCTCTTGCAACCCGAAGACCTCGATTAATTCATTCACACTCGCAGGATTGTCGTACATTGCCGCGAAGAGTTCGAGGTTCTCGCGAACAGTCAGCCTTCGCAGCGCGTTGAAGTCTTGCGGCAGGACGCCTATCCTTTTCTTGATTCGCGCGGTGCCTGGGGCGTCCGTCACGTTTTCTCCGAGGACGGTGACCTCGCCTGAGGTCAACGGGCGGAGGCATTCCAGAATCTCGACTGTCGTCGTCTTGCCCGCTCCGTTTGGGCCCAGGAAGGCGAAGATTTCGCCGGGCTGGACCTCGAAGGAGATGTCGTTGACGGCTACGAGGTCGCCGTATCTCTTCACGAGATGCTGCACCCTGACGGTCGACTCTCCCATCTGTTC
>VBPP01000107.1 GCA_005877365.1 Nitrososphaerota archaeon | reverse complement strand
TTGTCTTCGGGTACGTCTACCCGAATGGGAATACAGTCGGAGGCCCGATAATTGGAAGGGGCTACTTCTCGTCGAGTCTTACCACCTATCTCGACCCGACGACGGGGCAGGGCATACCAACAATCTTCCACACCTTCGGGGGAACCGCCGTCGAGGTCGAGTTGGACCTCGTGACAGGGTCGGTCGAGGTCCAGAAGGCGGTTCAGGTCTTCGACGTCGGTAAGGCGATCAACCCACTCCTGCTCAGGATGCAGCTCGACGGAGGTTTCGTGATGGGGATGAGCATCGCCCTCTTTGAACAGGTCAAGTTCGACGATCAGGGTTGGGTGGTGAATCCGAACTTCAGCGGCTACTACATCGCCAGGATGAAGGATATCCCCAAGGAGTTTGTCGCCGCCTTCGTGGAGACGCCCCAGTCTGACGGACCGATGGGCGCGAGGGGGATCGGCGAGCTCAGTATGATATCGGTGGCCTCCGCGATCTCAAACGCCATCCTCGAGGCGACGGGGATCAAGCTGAACAACCTGCCGATGACACCTCATGAGTTTCGGTTCTCCATATTTCACGCTTCCCGAGTTCACGTACCATCACCCGAACAGCCTTGAGGAGGCCACGAGGCTCCTCAAGACTCACGGCGAGGAGGCGAAAGTGATGGGAGGAGGGGTTGGGCTCCTCGCTTTCATGAAGGAAAGGCTGATGTCGCCGGCGCACGTAATAGACATCAAGGGGATCCGGGAACTCAAGGAGTTGAAATACACGAGTGGGATTGGGCTGTCGATCGGGGCCTGCGTCACCCTTGCCGAGGTTGCGCAGAGCGATGCCGTAAGGCAGCACTACACCGCTCTCCAAGAGGCAGTCTCTAGAGCGGCCGACCCGATGATCAGGGGGCGGGCAACACTGGTTGGAAATCTCTGCGAGGCGATACCCTGGGTTGACAGCCCGCCTGCTCTCATCGCGCTGGGAGGCGTGGTTCGTGTGAACGGCCCCAGAGGAGAGAGGGAGGTCGACCTCGGGAATTTCATCAAAGGGCCTGTTGATATTGAGCTACAACCCGACGAACTAGTCACACATTTGGTACTTTCTGAGAGCCCGCCCTCCCGGAGGAGCACCTTCCAGAAGTTTTCGGCTGGCTCGGAATTTTCGGTTGCGAGCGTCGCAGCCTCCGTTGTCTTGGGGAGAAGGAGAGAGGTAAGGTTGGTGTATGGCGGAGTCTCGTCGACCCCGCTTCGTTCTCTTGAGGCAGAGAAAGTTGTGGCCGAGGGCGAGGTCTCGGAGGCGATGATCCAAAAGGCCGCCCATGTAGCTTCCCGGTCTGTCCAGTGTGTAAGCGATGTCCTCGCCTCCGCGGATTACAGGAGGCACCTGGTCCAAGTCTTGACGACGAAAGCCTTGAAGAGAGTCTTCGAACGATGAGAGAATCCGAGGTGAAGGTGAACGGGCAGATTAGGATGAGGGAGATGAAGGATAACGAGCTCCTCCTCGACCTACTGAGGGATAGGCTCGAGGTGAAGAGCGTGAAGGCTGCCTGCTGAAGGGGAGAATGCGGTCTTTGCACGGTCCTCCTGAACGGAGAGCTTGTGAAGTCCTGTCTCGTCCTAGCGGTCGAAGCATCGGGAGGGGAGGTCGTCACGGTCGAGGGGATAGGGGAAGATGGCAGCGGCGGACTAACCGCGATCCAGAGAGCGTTCATGGAGCACGGAGCGAGCCAGTGCGGGTTTTGTACCCCGGCTTTTGTTCTAACGACTCACGAACTCCTCAGAAGGAACCCGAGCCCGACTGAAAGCGAGCTAACGGAGGCGGTGAGCGGGCTGATCTGCAGGTGCGGGACGTACAACCAGATTCGCGAGGCGGTCGCGGCGGTAAAGGCACACGACAAGCGGAGTGTTTCAAAGAAGCTTGTCGAGAGCACCAGATAAGTCACTCACTCCTTCCCTCCCGACCCCATCCGCGTCTTCACCGACGCGCGTCGGGTTAAGAATCGAGGGCAGCAGAAGTTCCCTCTTCACTACGTCGGTCAGAGATATTGTCGAGCGGTCGAAGTGACAAGCTGCAAAAGACCTTTCTTACAAGATTTTTAACGACCCCTCGGCTGTGAAGCCGAAGCGGTAATGCCCTCGATTAAGGAAGAGGTAGAAGAAGCTAACTCCAAATCCGTCTCGCGAATGATGGAGTCAGAACCTGTATGGATAGACGTTGGCACTGCAGAGGGGAAGCTCTCGATGAAGGGAAGGACACTCCTCCATGCCGGCCCCCCAATAGATTGGAAGAGGGCGAGCGGTCCGCTGAGGGGGGCAATAATCGGGGCCTCGCTCTACGAGGGGTGGGCGGAAACCCCGAGGGAGGCCGAGAGGATGACCGAGAGGGGCGAGATCGGACTTGATTGCACCCATAACCACAATGCTGTCGGTCCGATGGCGGGTGTGATCTCTCCCAGCATGCCCCTCTACGAGCTCATGGACGAGAAGCATGGCACCAGAACATACTCCAACATGAACGAGGGAATCGGGAAGGTCCTGAGGTACGGAGCTTACGGGGAGGACGTGATCGAACGGCTGAAGTGGATGGGGAGTGTCTTGGCTCCCGTGCTGAAAGCTACCATCGAGGAAGCGAGGAAGGAGAGTGGCCGCGGTATCTCGCTCAAGCCCATGATCGCGCAGGCCCTCACAATGGGCGATGAAGCTCACAACAGGAATAATGCGACGACCTCCCTCCTTATCCGCCAGGTCGTCCCCTTCATGCTCAAGAGCGGGCTCGACAGGAAGATGCTCTTCGAGGCCGCCAAATTCATGAACGAAAACAACTTCACGGCGCTGAACCTCGGGATGGCGGCCGCCAAGGCGATGTCCCTCGCCGCGCACGACGTACCCCACAGCACGCTCGTGACCGTAATGTCGAGGAACGGCACGGACGCCGGCATCTGGGTCAGCAGCCTCGGAAACAGGTGGTACACCGCACCCGCGCCTGTCCCCAGGGGGCTCTGGTTTCCAGGATTCTCCGAGGCGGACGCAAACCCGGACATCGGTGACAGCGCCATCACGGAGACGGCGGGTTTTGGCGGGTTCGCTATGGCCACCGCGCCTGCGATAGTGGCATGGGTGGGCGGATCGGTTCAGTCGGCGATCGAAGTCACGAATAGGATGTACGAAATAACGTATGCGAAGCACAAGTACTTTCAGATCCCGTTCCTCAACTTCCAAGGAACTCCGACTGGTATAGACATCAGGAAGATTCTCAAGACTGGTATCTTACCCGCGATTAACACGGGAATCGCCCACAAGAAGGCGGGGGTCGGGCAGATTGGTGCGGGTACTGTCTCCTTCCCGATGGAGGTCTTCAGGGCTAGCTTAAAGGGCTACGTGGATAAGTACGGAGTATGAAGGAAGGAATAAAGGAGAAATACCAATCAGCGTTCGCGAAAAAAGAATGATGCAGCTTGCCGTTTGGAGTGCTAGGACTAGCTGATTTGAGCTGGTTTCTGGCGATATTCGCCTCTTGGGGAAGTGATGTTTCGCATTATCGCAGCACACAGTAAGCGTCCCGCTCGCGGGGACAGGACATTTCAGCAGCGTCATCGCCGACCGTTGCTACCCATGTGCACTGTTGATTGGAGAAGAAGGCCGCGCCGATGGCTGGCTCGCCACACCGGCTCGGAGGTGATTTTTCAACTTAGTTTTCCTTTGACACAATCGAACAACTGGTCGACAATCTTCTTGACATTTCCTTCGATGAGGGGCCTCGCCAGACTTCCAAGTGGGCCACTGATGCTCACGTTCGCCTCCCAAGCGACTTCTGATGAGCTGTTGTTTCCTGTGACCTTAATGGCGACAAGGCCGTGGAACGCGCTCCCGGACCCCGAGCCCGTGAGCTCGAGGGAGGCTGAGTGCCCCGCGGGGTCCTCGCTCTTCATCATGCTGTTGGTCTGAAAGACACTCGAAATGAAACCAATCTTCACCTTGACAGAGGCAGAGACGCGCTTCCCCTCGCCCACCGTATAGCTCTGCAGACCGGGGGCGCACTCGATTACCTTCGCCGGGTCGGAGACGAACCTCCAGACCGTCTCGACATCTTTCTCGAGGTTGAACTTTCCTTGCAGGAGCACGCGAGCGTTCCGCCCCCACCTCGTATAAGGCTAATCAACGGTTCGGGCGAAAATACACTTAAATCGAAAAATGCCGGCGGAGAGGATGTGGACTGGTCAAAGGCTGTCGACTGGAAGAATTTCAGAATCTTCGACCTCTCCCAGCCGACATCCTGGCGCGCGCCACCCTTCATGTGGTATCCACCCTTCAAGGTCTCCTGGCTCAAGACCCTCGGAGAGCACGGCGTAAGAGCGCAGTATATCGAGAGCTCTCTTCACTTTGGAACGCATTTTGACGGACAGATGCACTTTATGACGGGAGGAAAGGACATCGCAAGCCTCCCCCTTCAAAACTACCTTGTGGGTGACGGGGTGATTCTCGATATCGGCCCCTACGTCGGCGATTACGACATCTACACCCCGGAGACGTTCAAGAAGGCTGCGAAGGAGGGGAACGTCGAGATCAATCGTGGAGACATAGTGGTCGTGAGGACCGGATACCATCACTACGCATGGTGCGGCGACAAGCCAGACGAGGTGAGATACATGATCAAGCATCCGGGGCCGGACGTGAGGTTCGCGAAGTGGTGCATCGAAATGAAGTTCAAGTGGCTCGCTGTCGACGCGATATCCCAGGACCATCCGCTGAATACCGTCGTGAGAAAGGCGAGGGCCGACCTAGTCGAGGAGGCAGAGAAGAAGTGGGGGGAGAAGATCGATAAGATGATGCCGTGGCCAGAGAACTATCAGGTGATGCACGTCTTGCTCTTCCCTCACATGATTCAGCACGCCGAGAACCTCGGCGGTGAGATAGACGAGGCGGCGAACAGGCGTGGCATAATCGGTGCGTTTCCTTTCAAGTTCGAAGACGGGGAGACTGCCTTCGCGAGGATTGTGGCGTTTCTATCAACAAAGTAGCCTAGCGGATGGTTCCAGAACGTCGCAGTCCAAGAATTTCCTTCCTCGAGAAACCAACCTCCCGAAGCACCCCGTCCGTCTGCTCTCCCAGGCGGGGAGAGGGGAGCCTAATCCTCCCCGGTGTCTCGGAGAACTTGGGTAGAGCGGCGACGATCTCCACCTTTCCCAACGTGGAGTGCTTGACCTCGGCGAAAGCTCCTCTCGCCCGCAATTGAGGGTCGTGCGCGAGGTCTTCGATAGAGTTTATCACTCCCGCGGGGATCCCAGCATCCCTGAAAGCACCGACCCATGAATCGGAGGGTCTCTTCGTCAAAGCTTCCCGAAGGATTCCAATCAGGATCTTCCTGTTCGCCGGAAGAATTCTATCTGGATTCGACCGAAATCGAGGGTCGGCGATCAGGTCCTCCCTCTCGATGGTGCGACAGAGCCTCGCCCAGTGCTCATCCATATCGACGGCGACGACGATCGGTCTGTCCTTCGTCTCAAAGAGTTCGTACGGTGCGAGGAGGGGATAGCTATTCCCGAAGCGCCGAACGGGGGCGCCGGTCAGCTTCGAGATCGTTATCCACTGGGAGACGGCCGAGACCCCGGATTCGAAGAGTGAAACATCAATCAGCTGACCGGCCTTGGTGCGGTCGCGGGCAAGGAGCGCCAGGGTAACTGAAAACGCGGCGTAGAGCGCCGCGAGGATATCCGTGATTGGGACGCCTACACGGAGCGGAGGTCCCTTCGCCTCCCCCGTGACTGACATCAGTCCACTTAGGGCCTGAATTATCGCGTCATAACCTCCGAGTCGACTGTATGGCCCGGTCTGCCCGAACCCCGAGACGGAGCAATAGACGATCTTCCGGTTCAGTCTCCGCAATAAGGCGTAGGAGAGGCCGAGCCTTTTCATGGTTCCTGGCCTGAAGTTCTCAATGAG
>VBPP01000106.1 GCA_005877365.1 Nitrososphaerota archaeon | reverse complement strand
CTGCCTCCTCTGCGCCTTGAAGTCGATCTTCAGGGTCTCGATCGGCTTCTCCTCCTCCTCGACCGAGTACTTGTTCACCCCGACGACGGAATCCTCCCCCGCCTCCCCCCTCTTCGAGAGCCTGTACGAATTCTCCGCGATCTCCCTCTGGAGGTATCCCGAGGTTATGGCCTTCAGGATTCCGCCCGCCGACTCGATTCTGTCGAAGTACTTGTAGGCCTCCTCCTCCATCTGCTCGGTCAGCCACTCCACGTAGTAGGAACCCCCGAGGGGGTCGACCACGCTCGACACGCCCGTCTCCTCCGCGATGATCTGCTGCGTCCTCAGGGCGACCTCCACCGCCTTCTCGGTCGGAAGCGCCCAGGCCTCGTCGAAGGAGTTTGTGTGCAGCGACTGCGTGCCCCCCAGAACGCCGGCGAGTGCCTCTATCGTCGTCCGGACGATGTTGTTCAGTGGCTGCTGCCATGTGAGGGAGGCCCCCGAGGTCTGGGTGTGGAACCTCATCAGCAGGCTCCTCGAGTCCTTCGCGCCGTACTTCTCCCTCAGGACGGTCGCCCAGATCCTCCTCGCGGCCCTGAACTTCGCAATCTCCTCGAAGAAGTCCATCGTCGAGTTGAAGAAGAAGCTCAGCCTCGGGGCGAACTCGTCGACCTTGAGCCCCGCCTCCTTCCCGAGCTCCACGTATCCGAAGCCGTCGGCAAGGGTGAAGGCCAGCTCCTGAATCGCGCTTGAGCCGGCCTCCCTTATGTGGTAGCCGCTGATGCTGATGTAGTTCCAAAGGGGCATCTCCTTCGTGCAGAAGACCATGAGGTCTCGCATTATTCGCAGGTGTGCCTCGGGCGGGTAGACCCACTCCTTCTGCGCTATGTACTCCTTCAGCATATCCGCCTGGACGGTCCCCCTGAGCTTGGCGGGGGGGACCCCGCTCTTCTTTCCGACCGCCGCGTACATGCAGGTGAGGATGGCGGCCGGAGCGTTGATCGTCATAGATGTGCTCACCTCGTCCAGGGGGACGCCGTCGAAGATTGCCTCCATGTCCTTCAGGGAGGAGACGTTCACCCCACAGCGCCCCACCTCCCCGTGCGCCTTCGGGTGGTCGCAATCGTATCCGTAGAGGGTGGGCATGTCGAAGGCGATGCTCAGCCCGGTCTCTCCGCGCTGAAGGAGGAGTTTGAGTCTCCGATTGGTGTCCTCGGGCGTCCCGAATCCCGAGAACATCCTCATAGTCCAGGGCCTTCCGCGGTACATGTCAGGGTAGACCCCTCGGAGGTAGGGGTAGACGCCCGGAAAGCCGGTCTCGGAGTAGTCCAGGTCTTTCACGTCAGCGGGGGTGTATAGGGGCTTGAGCGGGATTGCGGAAGCGGTCTGGAAGACTTTCCTCTCCGCCTTCCCCTTCGACCAAGCCTCGAGGACTCTCTCCCACTGTTTCACTCCCTGTCTTAGGTCACGAATCGCCTTCTCGTCGTATAGCGGTCCTGCGGCCTTCCTCTTCGCGATGACCTTGCCGACCTTTCTCTTCCAGTAGTCCTCGCCCCCGTCTCCGCGCAGCATCTGTTCAGAGCAGTCGACGGTTCTTCATAAACAATCCTCTAGAGTTCCCTCAACCACTCGACCTCTTCGGCCCGAAGCCGCAGCCTTTTCCCGCGCACCTTGACTACGAGGCTTCCGTCGTCCTCCAGCTTCTCTGCGATGCCCCTAGTCACGGTCCCGCGAAGCGCGAACTCGACTTTCTTGCCCGAGGTCGAGAGGAGGGACCTGGCGAGTCTGATGAGCTTCAGCTCCTCCCCTCTCCCCCACCCCTCGTACCGTACCTCGAATTCTTCCAAGATGCGAGAGCGAAGAGAAGGGAGGTCGACGGGCGCCTGGGCCAGCTCCATCAATGTGGCGGAGGCGCTCGAGAGGTCACCGAGCTCGTCCGTGCGGAAGTTGCCGTTGACCCCGATTCCGACGACGACGAATTCGAGAGACTCGCCTCGGGTGGAGGCGGTCGCTATCACTCCGCCGAGCTTCCTCCCGCCGACGACGAGGTCGTTGGGCCACCTAATCTTGGGGGAGACACCCGCGGCTTTCCTCGTTCCCTCCGCGGCCGCGAGCGCCCCGACGAGAGTGAGCAGGTGGACTCCCTCGACCCTCCCGGGCCTCAGGACGATCGAAAGGTAGAGCCCCCCCTTCGGCGATATCCAGCGCCTCTCCATCCTGCCTCGACCCGAGTTCTGCCTCTCCGCGAGGACAACCGTTCCCTCTTTCGCGCCTCCTGACGCCAGCTTCTCTGCCACCTCCTGCGTCGAAGATACCTCGCCATACTCCCTGACCAGCCAAGAGAGCGTCACGCTGCGGCCTCTCTTCGATTCAACTACAAATACTATGATTGTCGATTCGCCCGTCGAGGACATTCATTTTTATTACCTCTCGGCCTCCGGCGGATGTATGCGCGAACGAACCCTGAAGAAGCTCGAAGAGATGAATCAGGCGGCGGAGGAGGGCGGCGGGAAGGGGAAGATTGAGGAGCAGCACAAGAAGGGGAAGCTGACCGCCAGGGAGAGGATCGCACAGCTCCTCGACCCCGGCACCTTTCAGGAACTCGACAAGTTCGTGACCCACAGGGCGACGGAGTTCGGGATGGAGAAGAACAGGCCGCTCGGGGACGGGGTCGTCACGGGGTACGGCACGATAAACGGGAGACTCGTCTATCTCTTCTCGCACGACTTCACCGTCCTGGGCGGCTCTCTAGGGGAGGCCTTCGGGAAGAAGGTGGTGAAGGTGATGGACCTCGCGATGAAGAACGGAGCCCCCATAATAGGACTGAACGACTCTGGGGGAGCAAGGATACAGGAGGGCGCTTCGAGTCTCGCGGGATACAGCGAGATCTTCTTCAGAAATACTCTCGCGTCGGGCGTCGTTCCGCAGATAAGCGCCGCGCTCGGCCCATCGGCGGGAGGGGCCGTCTACTCCCCCGCCCTCACCGACTTCATCGTTATGGTCAAGGGGACGGGGAGCATGTTTGTGACGGGGCCGGAGGTCGTGAAGGCGGCCCTCGGGCAGGACATCAGCTTCGAGGAGCTCGGGGGGGCCGAGGTTCACGCGAGGAAATCCGGGGTCGCCCACTTCATCACCTCGAATGAGCAGGAGTGTTTCTCTCTGCTGAGGGACCTGTTGAGCTACCTCCCCCAGAACAACTCGGAGTTACCGCCCACGTTGCAGACAAAGGACCCCTCTGAGAGGGTAGAGAAGAGCCTTCGAGAAATAATTCCGGAAGACGCGAACAAGGCCTACGACGTGCGAGAGATAGTCAAGAAGGTGGTCGACGATGCACGGCTGCTCGAGGTCCACGCGAACTGGGCTGAAAACGTCTTCGTCGGCTTCGCGAGGATGGACGGTGAGAGCGTGGGGGTAGTGGCGAACCAGCCTCTCTTCCTCTCCGGAGCGCTCGACGGCACCGCCTCCGTGAAGGCGGCGAGGTTCGTTAGGTTTTGCGATGCCTTCAACATCCCCATCGTGACCCTCGTGGACGTACCCGGCTACATGCCCGGAGCGGACGAGGAGCACAGCGGAGTTATCCGGCACGGGTCGAAGCTGCTCTTCGCCTACTGCGAGGCGACCGTCCCCAAGGTCACGGTGATAACGAGGAAGGCGTACGGGGGCGCCTACTGTGCGATGGGGTCGAAGTTCAGCAGGGCGGACATCAACTACGCCTGGCCCGAGGCAGAGATCGCCGTCATGGGGCCCGAGGGGGCGGTCAATGTCATCTTCCGGAAGGAGATAGAGGGTGCCGCCGACAAGGAGGCGACGCGGAAGGCTCTCCTCAAGGAGTATAGGGAGAGCATCACGAACCCCTACTTCGCCGCGAGCAGGGGGATCATCGATGATGTGATAGACCCCGCCGTGACGCGCCCCAAGCTCATCTCCGCGTTGACATCTCTGCGGAAGAAGAAGGAATTCAGACCTCACAAGAAGCACGGGAACATCCAGCTCTGAGTTGATTCCATGTTCAGCAAGGTCCTGATAGCGAACAGGGGAGAGGCGGCTGTCAGAGTCATCCGGACCTGCAAGGTACTCGGCATCAAGACCGTCGCGGTCTTCTCAGACGTTGACCAGGAATCCCTTCACGTGAAGCTGGCGGACGAATCTTACCCCCTCGGACCCCCGAGTCCGGAAGAGAGCTACTCGAACGGCAAGAAGGTACTCGCCGTCGCCAAGGAGGCTGCGGTGGACGCGATCCACCCAGGGTACGGCTACCTCTCTGAGAACCCCTCCTTCGCGGCCGCCTGCGATGAGGCAGGAGTGAAGTTCGTCGGACCCTCCCCACGCACACTCGAGATCACGGAGAACAAGATAGAGTGCAGGAAGCTCGCGAGGAGGGTTGGTGTCCCGACTCTCCCGGGGACGGACGAGATTCTTCACGACGTCGAGGATGCAATCCGCATCGCCGACGAGATAGGATATCCCGTGATTCTGAAGTCGGCCTTCGGCGGTGGGGGGAGAGGGATACGGGAGGTCACGAAGAAGTCGGAGCTCAGAGACCTCTTTGCGAGGGCAAACCGCGAAGCGGAGGGAACCTTCGGGAAGGGTGGACTCTTCGTCGAGCGGCTGATCAAGCCAGCTAGGCATATCGAGTTTCAGTTCATCTCTGATGGAGGGGGAAAGGCGGTCTACCTCGCGGAGAGGGAGTGCAGCATTCAGCGAAGACACCAGAAGCTACTCGAGATGACGCCGAGTCCCGCTCTCGACGAC
Source organism: Nitrososphaerota archaeon (assembly GCA_005877365.1). Taxonomy (GTDB): domain Archaea; phylum Thermoproteota; class Nitrososphaeria; order Nitrososphaerales; family Gagatemarchaeaceae; genus TA-13. The sequence goes on along the minus strand of VBPP01000106.1, from coordinate 557 downwards.
GAGACGAGGAAGAAGGTGGGGAGGTACGCGCTCACCATCGCGCGCTCCATCAAGGCGGAGAATGTCGGGACAGTCGAATTCTTGATGGATGCTGGTGGGAAGTTCCACTTCATCGAGGTCAACGCTCGCCTCCAGGTCGAGCACCCGATCACCGAGATGGTCTGCAGCCTCGACCTCGTCGAGACACAATTCAGGATAGCGAGCGGGGAGGGGTTCCCCTACTCTCAGGGCGGCGTCGCGGCAAGAGGGGCCGCGATAGAATGCAGGATAAACGCGGAGGACCCCGCCTCCGGGTTTACACCCTCTACCGGAACTATCACTGACCTGATTCTCCCCTCCGGGCCCGGGATCCGAGTCGATACGGCCCTCTACCCCGGCTGCCAGGTGACAGAGTATTACGACTCGCTGATCGCGAAGGTGATTTCTTCAGACAGAAGCCTGGAGGGGGCAAGACGGCGGATGCTCCTGGCGCTGCGTGAATTTCAGATCGGCGGTGTGAAGACCACCATCCCCCTTCATCAGGCGCTGATTAGCAGCACCCCGTTCGTCAGGTGGAA
>VBPP01000105.1 GCA_005877365.1 Nitrososphaerota archaeon | reverse complement strand
TTCATATCGCGCGGGTGGTCACTCGGATGGAGCCGAAACAAAGAAGAAAGAGAGCGCCAGCCGTCGAACGCGGGTGACCTCTACCCGCGAACCAACTCTTTCAGTCGGGCCGCGAGTTTCGTAATCGTGATCGGCTTCTTGAGGAAGAGTTTCACCTTCAGGTCAGGGAACATCTTCTCGAACTCTTCGCGGTAGACTTCGAAGGCGGTGAGAAAACAGACACTTGTCTGCCCATCGATCTTCGAGAGTCGGCGGTAAAGGTCGAAGCCGTTCATCTTCGGCATTCGTATGTCGAGAATCGCGACGTCGTACTGACCCGGCTTGAAGCTCTTGAGTGCCGCCTCGGGGTCGTTGAAGGTCGAGACTTCGAAGCCGTGTCCTTCGAGACCGGCCTTGAGGGCGTCGGTGATGTCTACTTCATCGTCCACGATGAGGACTCGCTTGTCCATTGCTGCACTGAGTGAGCCCCTCGGTTAAGTCTATAAGGGTTTCACGAATTCTAGCTGATAATCTACGCAAGCGTCGATACCCATGAAAGATTCAGAAGTCTCTGCGCGAACTTTCCGCGAAATAATGCTCGCGAAATAACAATCCATAACCACTTAAATTACTCGGCGAATCTCGAGTCATGACGTCGTACAACAGACGGTCCCGCACAAAGGGAGGTCTCATCACCTCACTACTTGTGGCATCGACTCTGCTAGTCATGTCGGCGACCCTGAGCTCGGCTCACGCACTCGCGCTCTACTCATTCACCCAGACACAGCCCGGGCTGGTCAAGCAGGACACACTCACCACCGGAGACACGAGCTACTGGACCTTATCGGGGAGCGCGGTCCTTCAAGGGGCTCCGACCACCACCTCCGAAGACGCACAGGGACTGCACCTGGGCATAAAGGCCGCAGTGAGCGGGCAGTGGGCCGGCTACTACGCCCAGTCGCCCGATACGAGCGCGTACCTCTTCCATGCGGTTCTAACTCTCCCATCCACCACGATTTCAGATACAGCACCCAACGCCCAATTCAACACAGGACTCTACGTGCAGACCGCTCCACTTCCAAAGATAAACTACGTCACATGCAGTGGGGCAGTGAACCCCTTCGGGTACTACTGGGGAGTATGGCTGGCCTCGGGCAACACGAACCAGGCCACCACGATCACCCCACTCTGGTTCATGTGGATGAACAACCAGCCGCTCACGAGGGATTGCACAATCATCACAAACGGTAACAACCTCCTCAAGGTCTACTTCGATGGCACTCCAGTCTTCTCGAGCACCACGATGAACTTGAACATACCGCCACCCTTTAACTCATTTCTGGAAGTTCAGACGACCAGCGCTGCTCAGATGCTCTCCTCCACCTACACTGACTACTATGCGACTAAGAGTGGCACCGTCACGGTAGCGAGCGCGCCACTGTCTTCCAGGGTGACAATAGAGGACACCTCGGGCAAGGTGCTAGCTTCGGCCCAAACAGACTCGAATGGTAATGCTGTCCTGAACGTCGAAAACATCCACATGCCGCTGCAGGGGTACATTCGTTCCTACGGCCTCGACCTCCTCGGGAGTAGTGTCATGACGGCCACGACTTCTTCGCCAGTCACGATCTGGGGAGGAAACTCATACGCCGCCACTTTAGGCCCCAGTCTCGCACCAGGAAGCGCAGCGTCCGCTCCCACAAACGCTCCTAGCAGCAGTGCTGGGACGTCTTCTAGCCCGCTCTCCGCCGATACGGTAACAGCAACGGCTGGTCAGAGTCTTTCGAGCGCAAGCGCAACCCTGCCTACTCAGATAAGTCCCACCGCACCGCATCGCCTGATGCACTTGGTGTCACGGACGTCGTGACCACGACGACTACTGACACGGAGGGTCTCGTAACCCAGCCCTCATCGGTTGTCGACCTCCCTACACTTTCGCTCTGAGGCTGACGCCTTAGAGCTCTTCCCTCTTTTTTCTCGTAAGAATCATTGGTAGGTCAACCAAGGTCTACCGAGTAACCCATCATCTTATCCTCACACACCCTCCGAAGATTCTCCTAGTAGATAGTTCCTTCCCTCTTAATACTTCTGAATCGATTTTTTCTTGAATCAGGTCTCATGTCAAGACGAAGCAACCTAGTGCTATCGCTCGACGACCTCTCCAAGGAAGAGGTCGGAATCGCGGGCGGAAAAGGCGCGAATCTGGGGGAGATGCGGAAGGCGGGATTCCCCGTGCCGGACGGGTTTGTGGTAACGACGGAGGCGTTCGAACTCTTCGCCAGGGAAAACGACCTCGAGAAGAAGGTCGGCTGGCTTCTCGCCAAGATAGACGCGAACAACCCGAAGAAGTTGGAGACTTACACGAGCATGATTCGGCTGATAATCGAGTCTTCGAGAATCCCGAAACCCATCATCGAAGAGGTTCTCGCAGCTTACGATCAAGTCTGCAAGAAGACTGGGAAGAGGGTCCCGGTGGCCGTGAGAAGTTCGGCGACGGCTGAGGATTCGCGGGATGCCAGCTTCGCGGGGCAGCAGGCCACGTTCCTCAACGTGAGCAAGAAGGACGAGATCATCGCGTCGGTCAAGAGATGCTGGGCCTCGACGTACACATCGCGGGCCATCTACTATAGGCTGAAGAAGGGGTTTTCCATGAATCTCTTCACGACGGCGGTCGTCGTACAGAGACAGATTGCGAGCCAAAAGGCGGGAGTCGGCTTTTCAATCCATCCCACCACGGGGGACCGCGATTCGGTCGTAATCGAGTCCGTCCTAGGTCAAGGAGAGGAGCTGGTCTCCGGGAGGGTGACACCCGATACATTCACGATCAACAAGCGCACAGGAATGATTCGCGAGAGGAGGATTGCGCAGAAGAAGAGGATGAAGGTCACCAACAAGCGCGGGGAGGGGCTAGCCGAGGTCGCCATACCGAGGAGACTCAGGCAGGCGCAATCCCTCAAGTCGTCGGAGCTCCTCGAGTTGTGGAGTCTCGCTCGAAAGCTCGAGGCCCACTACAACCACCCGCAGGACTTCGAGTGGGCGGTAGAGGACGACGGCATCCTCTATCTCCTGCAGACCCGCCCCGTCACTGTATTGGGAGGGAAGCCAGGAGCTGACGAAGTAACTTCGGAGACGGAGGCGGAGCTGAAGGGTCTGGGTGCCTCTCCTGGGATCGGGGTCGGGAAGGCGAGGCTTGTCCTCAATCCGAATGAACTGGCCAAGATTCAGAAAGGCGAGATACTCGTCACCAAGATGACCACCCCCGACTACGTTCCGGCCATGATGAAGGCGGCTGGCATAGTAACGGATGAGGGAGGCATGACGAGTCACGCAGCCATAGTGAGCAGGGAGTTAGGCGTACCGTGCGTCGTCGGGACCGGAAGGGCGACGAAGGCTCTTACTCAAGATACCCTCTTGACGGTCGACGGCACGAAGGGTCTGGTCTTCAGGGGGAGGGTGGAAGCCGAGATTCAAGAGGAGGGCGGCGATGCGGAGGTTCCATCTCCTTCTTCCGGCGCCGCCGCCGGCCAGGCTACTACCATGACGACCGGAACAAAGGTGTACATGAACCTCGGCGTGCCCGAGAAGGTTCAGGACTACCTCAAGCTTCCATTCGACGGAATAGGGCTGATGAGGATAGAGTTCATCATTGCGAGCTACGTGGGGGCACATCCCCTCTTCCTTCTCGAGAACGGGCTTTCATCGAAGTTCGTCGATAGGCTCGCTGAGGGGATGGCGACCGTCGCGCGGGCGATCACCCCTAGACCAGTCGTGGTCCGCTTCTCAGATTTCAAGACGAACGAATACAGAGACCTGAAGGGTGGTGAGATTTACGAGGAGCAGGAGTCAAACCCGATGATAGGCTGGAGGGGTGTTTCGCGCTACATATCTCAGGATTTCTCGGAGGCGTTCAGACTCGAACTCCGTGCGATGAGGAGGGTGAGGGATGACCTGGGGTTGAAGAACGTCTGGGCGATGCTCCCCTTCGTCCGCACCCCATGGGAGGTGGAGAAGTGTCTCGGGATGATGGAGGAGGAGGGGCTCGTCAGGGACGAGTCCTTCAAAGTCTGGCTGATGGCCGAGGTCCCTTCGATAGTCTTCAGGGCGGAGGAGTTCGCTCGCCTCTGCGATGGTTTCAGCGTGGGTTCGAACGACCTCACCCAGCTGATCCTCGGAATCGATAGGGATTCTTCCCGGCTGGGGAAGATGGGCTACTTCGACGAGAGGGACGTGGCGGTGAAGAAAGCGGTCAAGCAGCTCATAGAAGCCGCTCACGCCTCCGGAATAACCATCTCAATCTGCGGGCAGGCGCCCTCGGTCTACCCCGAACTGGCGGAGTACCTCGTGGGCGAAGGCATCGACTCCCTCTCTGTCAATCCCGACGCCGTCACCAAGACGAAGCAAATCGTCTTTGAAGCCGAGGAGAAGAAGATGAAGAAAGTCATCGCCGGCTGATCGTGGAAGCGCCTCGTCCTTTTCCTCGTGGGCCCCCTCCCTCCCTCCTTTCTTGCAGGAATATTGCCCCCGAGGCGAGAACCGCCGCCGCGACCACTCCGAGCAGGAGAACTCCCGGTCCGTAGTTCACGCCTGATGAGGGCAGGGTGGGATTCCTGAGGAGGATATCCTGCGCTTCAGAGTTGAAATAGGATGGGAGTGTCCCGTAAGGGTTCTTGCTCTGTTCGCCAAGGTCCGTTACGTAGACCCAGCCCGCACCACGGCTGATGGCCTGCGATATCACATCGTGCATCCTGTCGGAGGGGACATTCAAGACGATGTGGAAGAAGCGGGTACTCGGGTACATTGAAGTC
>VBPP01000104.1 GCA_005877365.1 Nitrososphaerota archaeon | reverse complement strand
GTATGAACGTACAGACTACCTCGTCTCCCTCGCCAAGATCCTCGACACCCGGTCCCAGGCGTTCCACCACTCCGGATATCTCGTGCCCGAGCACGGCCGGGAAAGGAAAAACCGCTTCTCCCTTCATCACGTGCAGGTCGCTGTGGCATACGCCGCAGGCGCGAACCTTAACCAGAACCTCGCCCTGCTTTGGCTCGGGTCTCTTCAGCTCCTCGATGGCGAGCGGTCTTCCCACCCCCCGAAGAACAGCCGCTTTCACATCTCCTTCCCCATCGATGTCTCTTCGACCACGGACAGCTGTCACCCGGTCACGGTCAGTGCACTTCTAACCCTCGGCTCTGCGAGCGCTTGACTGGGGCGCCTGCCTTGGGGGATGACAACGGGATCATACCAGTATGGCTGCCTCATTCGGAGCAGATACTTCGCTCTCACCTGATTGGATGGGCTATCCGGTTCCGGGCTTGAAGTGTCGATTGTCAAGCTGCGAACGTCCTCGGCGGAACCTGATACGGTCTCTTTCCTGGGGAAGGCGAACAAGTCGGGCTGGAAGATTCCGCTGTAGCCGAAGAAGTTCGACCCGGACTCAGTGCCGCATTGGTTTGCGAATGCGACGTAAGTGCAGTTTTCGCCCGCCCGTACCCGCCAAAGGTGCCAGTGAATGGGGTCTGCCCTTCTTGGAATGGGTCTTGGATGCGGGATTGACGTCTTCTCCCCCGCGATGGGAAGAGGATATTCGAGTGCAGAGGGGACGCATATTACGTCCGCGCCGTCTGCGGACAAACACCTGAAAGATTCTGGAAACATGCTGTCGTGCCCTACTGCGAGGCCTATCCTGCCGACGGGGATGTCGAATGTGGGGAACCCCAGGTTGCCGGGAGTCGCCCATACTCTGTCCCGGTAGTTCAGGTGGATCTTCCGATACTTTCCCACCACCCCTTTCTTGCCGACGAGTACTGCGGTGTTGTAAAGCCGGTTCGCGGCGCGTTCGACGAAGCTGGTCACGAGAAAGAGGTCGCTTCTCTTTGCGATGGAGGTGATGGCCTTGATTGTGGCGCCATCCAAGCTCTCGGCCGCGTTGTCGGCCTCGGCCTTACTGGTGAAGACGCCTGTCGTAGCTAATTCTGGGAGGACCAGCAGCTCGCACCCGGCGGTGGCTTTTGCCTTCTCGGCTATCTCAGAGATTCTCTGAACGTTCTTGTCCACCGCCAATCTGTGAGGCAGGATTTGCGCAACCGTTACGACTGATTTTTTCCCCTCGGGCAGCCGCCGGTCACCATAGAGCGCGAAAAATTTCTGGGGACTCCAGAGATATGTGCTCTGGGTAACCCGCATGTACTCTTCAGGCAGGCGGTCTTTGAGCTTGCCGTCACCCCCCACCGGAAACTCCTTCTCCCTCGCCCGGTCGATGTCGATCTCCCCGTAGACTATTCCATCCCCCGCGTCTCTCCGGCTCTGGATAGACCCATCGGGGTTCAGGATGCAACTTCCGCCGGTGAATTGTATCCCCCTCTCGAGCCCCCACCTGTCAGCGCACACCGCATAGATTCCGTTCTCGAACGACCGGGTCATCCAGACAGGCGCGGGACCCCTTTCATCGAGCCAGTTCGTGGAGAAACACATCACATCAGCACCTTTCAACGAGGACACCCTGCTAGATTCGAAGAAGTGGTAGTCCATGCAGATGAGCATCCCGAGGTTGCCGATCTCGGTGCTGAAGACCGGAAATCCTAGATTGCCGTCTTTGGCCCATCTGGGTTCTGAGATGTATGAATGCGTTTTGCGATACTTTCCGATGAAGCCGTCTGGGCCGACCAATGCCTGCGAATTGTAGTAGTTCTTTGTCTCTGAATCCACCTCTGCCAGGCCGACGACTATGTGGGCCTCATGCCTGCGAGCTACCTCGGCGTATCTTTCAGTCGTCGGTCCTGGTACCGGTTCGACGTACGGGCTGATCTCTTCCCTAGAAGTGAAACAGTAGCCCACCTGATTCATTTCAGGCAGCACGATCAGTTTCGCCCCGCTGCGGGCTGCCTCGATCGTCAGCTTGAGCTGGGCAGCTTCGTTCTTCTCCTTCATGTGAAGCGTCGGGTCGTACTGGACCGCCGCTGCCCTGTACCGCGTGAACTTTTGCTTGGTCGTGGAAACTCACCTGGGTCTTCTGTCGTCTAAGGAGCCCTCTTAGATGACTCCCCACTCTTGATTTGCTTCGAGATGCACATAATCATTCTCGATCCTGATCTTATAGAGGCGAAGAGGCGGTTGTGTATCGCCGTCGGCACCGAAGGGCCCGACCAGAGGGATTCCTGTCCGAATGTCAAACCTGGCAAAGTGTTTCTGACACTCGATTATTCCAGAAACCGGGTCGAACTTCCCGCGCGTTATGTCTGTCCCGTCATGGGTGCACATGGGCTCGACGGCAAAGATTTCGCCGTCGATCTTGACCAGGAGTATTTCGTTTCCGTTCACCACGAACTTCCTCCTTTCACCTTCCTGCAGCTCGCTTGTTCTGCACAAAGAAAAAGAGGGTCTGCCGGCCTCGTTCAAGCGGGAATCTCCCCCGCTGACTTGCGCATTCGCTCCAATTTCTCGCGCCGCTTCTCTTCTAGGAGGTGGGTGAACAGTTTCCGTAGACCAGCCTTTCTCTCCTCGTTGTTGACGTTCCAGGGGTTCAGCGCAGGATCGATCGGAGGCTCACCCCAACCGATCAGCTTCTTGTTCCAGAAATCTTCTTCCCATTCTGTGATGAATCTTACCTCCTGCACCCATTTTACGCTCTTGTAGCCGAATTCGCCAGGAGCAACCAGCCTGACCGGCCAGCCGCCGGCACGCGGGAGCGCTTCGCCGTTCCGCCTGAAGGCAAGCATCAATTCCTGACCGAGAGGAAGCGTGGCGCTGTACTCATTCTCGCCCTCGACGTGCACGTACTTCACGCCCTCGCTGGGTCGAGTCATTTCGATTATCGTGTTCATGTCCACGCCTGTCCATTCGTTTCCGAGGTAACTCCAGCCATCTATGCAATGATGGTCGAATTTTTTCGTGATATGCGGCAGTTGAACGAACTCCTCGTAGCGGAGCGACAGCGGCTTCCTGACCTCACCGGAGGTCTTGAAATGCCAATCAGTGGGCCTGAGTCCTGGGCCGTGCATGGTGTTTATGGGCCATTTTTCGACGGTGGCAAGTCTCCATCCTGGGGGTATCCGTGGCTGGTGGTTCGGATAGCCTCTCTTGGCCACAAGATTTCAATTGAATGCAAACCATTTATTGCTTTCGGGGGGCTTGCTCGTGTCCCAACGTCTTCTGCCATATGGAAGTTGATTTGAGCCTACAAAGGTAGCTTCAAATCCGACCCGCGGCAATTTCATCAAAACTCGGGTGCAAAGCAGTTGCCGTGCATGGGGTTCATTGCGCCTCCGCCTGGTATGGTTCAGCTCTTCGCTCTCTGACCTTCGCTGATCTGCAGCTTCATCTCCTGCCACGCGTTACGTGCCTCCTCGACGGACTCTTCATACTCGATAGTTGAGACGTCTCCTGGGTCTTCGTTGAGGACGACCGCCTTCAAGACACGCCTCATGATCTTCCCACTCCGTGTCTTGGGGAGCATCGTGACGAAGTTCACCTCCCCGATCACCGCAACCGGGCCGAGCTCTCTTCGAACCGTCTCCTTTAGCTCCTTGCTGAGTTGTTCTGTGGGCTTGTAGCCTGATTTCACTACAACGAAGGCGGAGATTATCGATCCTCGGAGTTCATCCGGGCGACCGGTGACTCCGGCTTCCGCAACAGCCGCGTGCTGCAGAAAAGCGTTCTCCACCTCGATCGGGCCTATCCTATGATCAGCCACTTTTATTATTTCGTCGGCCCGCCCGCTGAACCATATGTACCCATCCTCATCTACATACGCGGAGTCGCCGGTGAAATATGCACCGGGGATGCGACCCCAGTAATCCCTCTCATACCTCTCCTCGTCCCCCCAGATCGTTGGTGTAAGGCCGGGGAAGGGTCGGGTGATTACCACGATTCCCTTCTGTCCTTGCGGGCACCGGGTCCCGTCTGGGTTACGAATCTCGAAGGAGATACCTGGCAGAGGCAGCGCGGCTGACCCTGGCTTAATCGGCAAAAGGCAAAGGCCGTACGGGTTTCCAAAGATCGGGCCGCCAGTCTCCGTCTGCCACATGTGGTCGATGACCGGAATTCTGTCCTCGAAGACCTCCTTCTGCAACCACCTCCACACTGGAGGGTTGAGCACCTCTCCAGCGGAGAAGACGCGTTGCACCGTTCTCAGGTCAAAGCGCTTAGCAACCTCACTTCCGTACCTCGCCAAGAGTCTCGCAGCGGTGGGAGCGGTGAATACGCCCGTTACGCCATTCTCCTCTATTATCCGATAGAAGGTCTCCGGTCCAGGGTGGTCGAGGGCTCCTTCGTAGGCTACCGTCGTCGACCCGAAGAGTAGAGGGGCGTACACGATGTAGCTGTGACCTACAATCCATCCTATGTCCGACGTCGACCACCAGATATCCTCTGGCTTCTCTCCGAAGACCCATTCACCCGCGCTCCTTATCCAGACCTGATAGCCGCCGTGGACGTGTACAGCCAGCTTGGGCTTGGCCGTCGTCCCGGAAGTCGCCAGAATGAAGGCGGGCTCGTTCGCTTCCATCCGCTCGTAGTCCGTCGATTGTCCCTCGCCTTGAGCGAGAAATTCCCCCCAAGTAATATCGCGCCCCGCTTGTAGGCTCGGAGTCTTGTCAACCTGACGCGGCAAGACAACAGTTTGTTCGACAGATGAGGTTGGTTCACTCAGTGCCTCCTGCACGATGCTCCAGAGCTGAGTCTCGCGGCCCTTTCTCCAGGTCAAATCCGCAGTTAACAGGACCTTGGCTCCTGAAAGTCTTACTCTCTCCCCGATCGCCCCACTCCCAAAACCAGCAAAGACGACCAAGTGTATGGCACCAATTCTAGTTATGGCGAGCATTGCGATTATGGCCTCGGGGATTGTTGGCATGTAGACGGCGACTCGGTCGCCCCTCTTGACTCCCATACCTCTGAGAGCGGCGGCGACCCTCTTCACGGAGTGAAGAAGCTGGGAATAAGTGTAAACTCGTCTTTCGCCGCGCTCATTCTCGGCTACGAGGGCGGCGTGCCCACCCCATCCGTTCTGGACATGACGGTCTAGACAGTTGTAGCTCAGGTTTGTGAGACCGCCACTGAACCAGCGGAACCTGGGAGGCTCCCACTCAAACACGCGTTGCCACTTTTGGAACCAATGAAGCTTTTCCGCCTCCTTTGCCCAAAAAAGCTCGGAATTTGTCTCGGCCTCTCTCTGTAAACTCCGAATTACAGGACTGATAAACTCGGCCATCTTTAGAGCGAGGGATACGCTGTCCTTACAGTAAATAAGTTTCCCTCGATTGCAGTAGCGAAACGATTTATTAGCGAGACGCCAGCGTCAGCTTCGTGGCCCAGATTCCGGAGGAAGTGGTGACACAAATTCTGAAGAATGGAAACGTAGTCCTCGTGGGAAGCGTAGACAGCAAGGGAATCCCAAACATCTCTCCGAGATTCGTCCTCGCGATTTTGGATAATCAAAGGCTTCTCTTTGCCGACGCGTTTCCGAACAAGACGTTCTCGAACCTGAAATCCTGGAATAAGGTGACAGTCGCGATTGTCGATAGAGACACAATGGGTGGCTTTCAGCTAAAAGGAGTTGCCTCGGAGGTGGAGGATAAGGAACTGGTATCGCAGGCCAGCGCTAAGCTGAAGGAATATGGCATCAAAGCGAAGCCTGAGAGAGCCTGGACGTTGACCGTCAATGAAGTCTATTCGCTGAAGCCGGACAGTCGGTCCAAGACCCCACTGATCACGGCCTATGGCTGAAGCGGTTCCCTGACTCCTGTGGCAAGGAAGTAACAGGATGATTTTGAGGACATCGAGTTCCTGACATTACT
>VBPP01000349.1 GCA_005877365.1 Nitrososphaerota archaeon | reverse complement strand
TAACTTCGTGTTTCCGGTCCAGCAGATATTTGAAAATCTCGCCCCCCATCGCCCCGAAGCCGCAGACAGCGACCCTCGCCATGTGCGGAAATCCGATTTACATTCTTATTAACTGATTCATGGCTTTCATGATTCCTTCAGCAGCCCTCTGAACGCCTCGATGGACCCGACGAAGTCGCGGAGGGTGAAGAGAGGGACGATCGCAACTCCTTCTACGAACCTCTCCTTCTGTTCTGAAAGGGTGAGAATCGCCGAGACGATTGGTCTCGGGTCAGCTCGAACCGTCTTTCTGAATAGCTCACTCCGCTGCAATTGAGCGTCTGCGAATCTCCTCAGGCCTGAAGCCGTCAGCGTCCTTGACCAGTGCTTGCAGTCGACCGAGAGGACAAAGGACGGTCCCTGCGCGAGAATGTCGATCTGCGCAGTCGGCTTTCTTAGGCGAACATCCTCGCGCACTTCGAAGCCCGATGACTTCAGAAGCCCAGCGCAGAACCCTTCGAACTCCCTCCAATGCAGCGAAGTCGAGACGAGCTCGGGGGGCGCTCCCAACCTGCAGAGGGTTAGCGCGACGAGCGCCCTCTCGTTGGGACTACAGTTTGCGCCGAGAGATTCTCTTGTCACCTCAAGGAGGGCAGAGAGTCCCTCGTCACTGCCAACCCTCCGCTTCAGGGCAAAAAGAGGGTCGGTCAAAGGATTCCCGTGAAGAATTCGTTGCCGGCGCCTATAACCACCACGTCCCATGGTCTACTTTATTGTTCGGGATATGATCAAGTAGACTGCGTAGCCCTGATTGGTGACTCGGTAATACCTCTCCCTCGATTCCCTGTTAAGGGGCTCTACCAGGCCTCTCATCCTGAGTTCTGCGAGGGCCCTGCTGACGTGACTGACGTGCTTGTCCTCGATGACAGCAAGCTCCGTTGGTGTTTTGGGACCAGTTGTTANNNNAACTTTTCCAGAATTTCTCGAACAGACCTTTCCCGGATGAGCTTTACTTGTTCCTGTACACCAGGGACGGGTCAAGACTCGGCGAGGCGGTAGACGAAGAAGATACAAACCTAGCCCACCAAGGCAACGGCGTTCCTGAGGCCTGAAAGGGGTTGCACCTCAACCGCCTTCACTAGCTCATCGTAGATCGCAAACTGACGGGCAGCCAAAAAGTCAGCCTTCACTGTATTCACCTGCGAGGTCGCAGTCGCGGTTCCGTTGAAGCGGATTACGTACGTGATTTCTAGGGACTGGCCCTTGGAGTCCACGGAAATTAGCGTGCCGAGTCCTGTTCGAATTACTCCTGGAAAGTTCTGGATTCCCAGAGCCAGATGATCTGTTCCGTTCACCACATATAGCATACGCGCCACATCATCGTTCGAGAGTATCGAGTTCACCGTGCCGTTCATCACGCCCACGATGCGTCTTATTCCGCCGAGAGCTTCGAGAGCACCCTGGGAGAAGATCAAGGCCCCCCGATTTGGGACGAGTGTCAGCCAATAGGCCAGCTTTCGGCCCGTGGCGTTGTCCGCGACGCTGTAGGCGGAGAGGTTGCCGATCATAGTTGGTGGCTGCGGGAAGCTTCTCAATGCGTCGGCGATCCTCAGGTAACCATCGCTCCTCAGCAGGGCCACATTTACGGTTGAGTTGGGCTGGGCCAACGCTATCGAGATCCTGACGTTCATCTCGGCTGTGGAGAGGCCTACCTGTGGGTCAAGGATATTCAAGAAGCGCGTGTTGGTTAACGCACTCTTGTTTAGGGCCCTGATCGCGCTCAAATTGTCGAGGCTCACCTGCAGTGAGTCGATGGGCGCGTATGTCGCTAGGACCCCCCCGTAGGTCGGAATCTTCGAGGGGATACGATAAGTCGGCACGCCAGGAGCGAGATTGAGGCCGACAAAGACGAAGAGGAAGAGTGTTGTCACCGTCGCCAAGAAAGAGATTAAGACGCGGCGCCCCCCACGCTTCCTGCGTCTCAATTTGCCCGTTGCCGTGCGTTACGCTTTTTAAAGGTTGGAACAATGAGTCCCAGTTGGGGACTTACACGAAGGCTGCGGTTGCATCCGTCGAGGAGGCAGCGGTGATCAGCGCTGCCGACATAATCATATCGATTGCGGCCCTCCTCGCTTTCCGCGCCTTGTTCACGGACACACTCGGGTTGATTCTTCTGATAGAGGGAGCGGGCATATGGCTGATCGGCGGCGCCCTCGGTCTCAGCGGGCAGCCAAGCACGAAAGCCCTCACGAGAATCTTTCGAGTGAAAGATACGCTCCCGGCGGAATCGAAGAGGTCGTCAGAAACAGGAAACAGAAACGATGGGGCGGTTGCTCTCTATATGATAACAGGGGCTCTTCTTTTTCTGGAAAGCGCTCTTCTCAGTGCTTTCTTTGCATAAAAAGGTGGTTGGGTCTCCTACATACTGCGCTTTCT
>VBPP01000348.1 GCA_005877365.1 Nitrososphaerota archaeon | reverse complement strand
AGCCCGAAGTAGCAAAGCCGCCCCTTGAACCCCTGTTCCCCCTTGTAGCTGTAGAAGGGCATCCCATAGCTGATGCTCTCAAGGGCATCCGGCGCGACTTCCCTAATCGCTGTCCGGATCTCCCTGAGCTTCGGTTGCACCTCCTTTCGAGCGGCTGCTATGTATTCGTCGACACTCTTCCATGTCTTCATAAGCCTGCTATTCTCGGGTTAACATAAGAATCTACTCCCCCCTCGGTTAACGTGAAGTTTCTCGGTGGAGAAGCGGTGACCCCTTTTCGTGGAGACACGGGTTTTCAACGTCAGGTTCGACTCCCTTTCATGGCGAAAAGTGCATTGACAGTTCAGGAAGCTATTTCAGTGACGCGCTTCTTCGTTTCGTGGCGAATCCACCAGACTACTCCTATCGCAATGGGGATTCCGAAGATGATCAGAACCCATTCTAGGATCAGAACCATCGACCCGACGACGTAATCCAAAGCAAAATTTGCGATGGCGACGTTCCAGTTACCATCGAGGTAGATCTTGATTGCGAACGCAACGAAGAACAGCAACGATAATCCGCCGCTGCCACGCGTCGCGCGCGACCGCCTCCCGAGTGATATCCTCTTCTCTCCTCGCCGGGGAGTCTTCTCCACCACAGCCAAGCCGCCCCTACACCTACGACCACGGGGATTCCGATGAAGAGAAGCTCCCAGAAGATCGTGTTCAAAATGAAAGTCACCAAATTCGCCATCGTCCAGAGACCGAGCGTCGAGGGCACCAACCCTGTTGATTGGGCGTTCTTCACGAACCACAAGAATACGTAGACCGCACCCTCGAGCGCCAGCGCGCCTGCCACGACGAAGATTCCAACCGCTTTCCAATGCTTCCTCATGAACCTCCTCCAATCAGAGGCCACTTCTTCCCCTTTCACGAACCTTCTCTCCTTTTTGCCTCCCTTGGATCGAGATTCAACTTCGAGGAAGAGCTCCACGGACCGGATTCGAACTTAGCCAAGGGCGAATCCCTCCGGGCAGGCATCCGAACGTCAGGCGGGAACGACGCTCTGCAGAATCTGTAAGGACATACATCTTTGAGCCCTATGCCCAAGCAATTCTATTGGGAAATTCGCTTGTCTACTTTGACGATCACTTAATATGCAGCATGAAAGGCAACACAGAGGACTAACTCGGCCAAAAGACGATGAAACCTACAACAACGAGAGTCAATGTCTCTTCCTAACCTTTTGTTATCTAATCTGTTGCAAAGGAAAAGTGGAATCTAATGGAGTGTGAAAAACATCATTTACCGATGACAGTGAAATACATGCTTCACATCCAGGGCGGTGCTCGATATATGTACCGTTGTCCTGAGGGTTGTGAAAGGATAGTAGAACAGTCAGATTGAACCTCATTCTTTGGGATGAATCACTTTGAGTGCGGGTAAGAATCTCTCTTTCAGCCCTTCTTAGCTAAACTGCCTCTAGATTCCAGTTCTCCTTTGACCCGTCTAAATTCTGAATCGGCGTCAGCCATTTGGGTGAGGAAGGCTGAAGCCTCACTTCGCATAAAATATGTACGCAATGGTGGAACCAGCTTGGACACACCAATTTGGATTGTCAGGACCGATGATCGTCCAGGCCCAGATGAAGCCGTCGATTGGCATCCTGATAGTTTCGACCACCTCCCCGTAAGGGTTGATGACCTCGGCGATTCTCGTTCCCTTGCGCAATCTGACGCCCGTATCTACGAATCTGTTGACGAGCCCGCCCCTGTTTGCTCTTATCGAGCCCCACGCGCTGTATTCTCCTTCCAGTACAAGCGTGCGGTCCTGTGACTCCAGCCTCCCCTCAATCATCCCCAATGTCTTGAGTGTGTTCATCACTCCCCTCACCCCGATTTGCACGGTGGGCTGGCTGCCGTCAAACCGCGACTCAAAGCTTCCTTCCAGCTCGACTGTGAATCCTGGGATGCCAGACGCCATCCCTTCTTCGGCCCAGTAGAGGTCTCCACCCTTGGTTCCCGGAGTCCCCAAGTCGGCCCCACCCGTTCGGATTACCGTCAGACCGAATGCCTCCGCCAGCTGCAGCGTGCGTCTCTCAACCTGCTTGTCCTTGCACGTACCCACCAGACTGAACAGTAGGCAGG
>VBPP01000103.1 GCA_005877365.1 Nitrososphaerota archaeon | reverse complement strand
AGGTAATGGCCAGGATAGACGAGTTCACTCTGGACATAATCGAGAGCAGCCTCATCGCGGCAGCGGAGGAGTCGTTCGTTGCATTCGGGAGGACGAGCAAGAGCCCTGTGATCTACGAGGTACTCGACTATGCCGCCGGCGTCACTGACGCTCGCGGCAGGCTTGTGGCACAGGCGAACGGAGTCCCCGGGTTCCTCGGGACGCTCGACCTCGCCACGCAGGACTGCATCAGGAAGTTCGGAGAGGACGGGTTTGTCCCGGGCGATATCTGTATCACGAACGTTCCCTACACGAGCGGGACGCACCTCAACGACGTCACCCTGGTGATGCCGGTCTTCGTCAAGAGGAGGCTCGTGGGATTCTCGACGATCAAGGGCCACTGGAGCGAGCTGGGCGGGATGCACCTTGGGAGCTGGACCTCCGACTCGACCGAGATATACCAGGAAGGGATGATCTTCCCCCCGATCAAGCTCTTCGAGGCTGGGAAGGTTGTGGGGGCGATGGTGGAGATGATCAGGGCAAACGTGAGGACACCCGTGATGACCCTCGGGGATATGGAGGCTCACGCCGCCGCGTTAAGGGTGGCCGCTCGGAGGATTGAGGAGCTCTGCAACAAGCATGGGGTCGGGCTTGTCCTCGACGCGATCACCCGAATAATGACGAAGGGGGAGAAGCTGACCAGGCTGAAGCTGAAGGAACTCCCCCACGGGACCTTCGAGGCGAGCGATACCGTCGACGACGACGGGATAACGGATACCCCGGTCCCGGTGAAGGCGACAGTGAAGATCACCGACGACGAGTTTGTCATAGACCTGCGAGCGTCGGGGAAGCAGGCCAAGGGCTCGATAAACTCGCCCTGGTGCGCCACCATCTCCTCAGCGAGGACAATCCTGAAGGCCGTGACAGACCCCCACGGCCCCGCCAGCGACGGCAGCTTCCGCCCTCTCAAGGTCCTGACGACACCCGGCACGATCTTCGACCCCGTGCCGCCCGCTCCCACCTCCACCTACTGGGAGTCGATGGCCTTCGTCACCGACCTAGTTTGGAAGGCGTTGGCCCCTCACATACCCGAGAGGCTATCGGCGGGTCACTTCCTCAGCGTCTGCGCCACGATCGTAGGGGGTGTGGACGACAGGACGACCGAGCCATTCGCCATCGTAGAGCCTCAGGCGGGCGGCTGGGGAGGAGCCTCGGGGAAGGATGGCGAGAGCGGGCTCGTCTGCTCCGGCGACGGAGAGACGTACATCATGTCGAACGAGGTGATAGAGGTGAGGCACCCCATCCTGGTGGAGCAGTACTCCTTGAACACCGAGGACGGATGCGGAAAGGGAGAGTTCAGGGGAGGGTTCGGCCTCGTCAAGGACTACAGGATAAACAACTCCAACGCGACCTTCACCGCCTCCTTCGGAAGGTCGCTCTTCCCGTGCTGGGGGATGAACGGGGGGAGCAGGGGCACCCCCAATTACTTCATCGTCCAGAGGGAGAGGAAGGAACCCCTGAAGGTAAGGAAGATCGCAGCTGTCCCCCTCGGCAAGTGGGATTTGATCAGGCTCAAGACGGGTGGAGGGGGCGGGTACGGCGACCCCCTAAAGAGGGAGAGCTCGCGAGTCCTCTCCGACGTCATAAACGGCTACATCACCGCTGACCGAGCGAAGGAGGACTACGGGGTTGTCATCGACTCGAACATGGAGGTAGACCAGAAGGCGACCGGCTACCTGCGAGGGACGCTGCAAGCTCATCAGGCACGCGCGAAGCCCGAGCTTCTGATACGCCTCGCCTCAGAAGAGCGACCTGATGAGTAGAAGGATGTTGCGCGGGTGTTCGCTTATTCGCCTCCTGGAGTAGCGGTACCACTCAGCGCCGTAGGGGAGGTACTCCCCCACGCTATACCCCGAGCTCACGAGCTCATCCTTGAGTTCGTCCCTCACGCCCTTCAGCATCTCGAACTCAAAGTTGGCGTGACGAGACTCCGAGAGCCTCTTCGCCTCATTGATCATCCTCGAATCATGGGTCCCGATGGCGAAGTTATCGGCCCGCTCGAACAGGATGCCCATCAGCTTCGAGTAGTTCTTCGTGACTTCCCCCCGGGTGGGGAAGACGAGGCTGTGCGGCTCCCTGTAAGCCCCCTTTACCAGGCGTATCCTCGCCCCCTTGTCGATCAACCTCGTAAGGTCGCCCTCGCTGCGCCTCAGGTAGGCCTGTAACGCTAGGCCGACGTTCTCGAATCTCTCCCTCGTCCTCAGGTAGATCTCCAGGGTCCTCTCGAGGAATGGAGAGTTTTCCATGTCAATCCAGAGCAGCTGCCTCAGACCGGAGGCGTGGCTGGCTGCCCTCAGGAGTCGTTCCTCGCACCGAGCATCGTCGGCGCCGAGACCGAACTGAGTGAGCTTCACCGAGACGCACCCGTTTATCCCGTTCTCGCTGATAGCCCGCTGCATCCTCAGGTACTCCTGCAGGTGCGCCTCCGCGACCGATTGGTCTGTGACGTCTTCGCCGAGGTAGTTGATCACTGCCGACATCCCCCTCTTGTTTGCCGCCCAAGCGTCCTTTATCGCGGACTCGGCATCGGTCCCGGAGATCCAGCGCTTCGCCAGTCGGAGGAGAATCCCCTCCCAGAGCATACCCGCTGTGACGCCAAAAGCACATATTAACGGTAGCGAGACAACAGGAGGTGTGAAGAAGGAGTCGAGTGAAGCCCGCAGGCTCGAGAAGCTAAGGCGGAAGATTCGAGAGGAGGGACTGGACGGGGTGATGATGGTTCCCGGGCCCAACCTCAGGTACTACACAGGAGTAAACTCGTTGCTGCTTGAGAGACCTTTCCTGCTCTTCGTCCCACGAGACGGAGACCCGAACATGGTCTCCCCCTCCTTGGAGGCAGGGCCATACAGGGACTGCCCTCTCGAGATGAGAATCCACGAGTGGACGGATAACGAGGGACCCGGAGAGTCTTTCGAGAAGCTCGTGAGGGAGATTCAGGTGAGCGGAAGCTGGGGGGTGGAGGGGAGGGTGCCCTACTTGTTCCTCCACCACCTCATGCGGTACGCAAGCCCGAAATTCGAGAATGGGGAACCCATACTGCAAGGCCTCAGGGAGTTGAAGGACCAAGCAGAACTCGCGCTCATCAGGAAGTCGGCCTCCATTCTGAGCCAGTCTTTCCTGGAGATTCCCCATATGCTCCGTGAGGGGATGACGGAACGGGGCCTGGGGAGGAAAATTTCGGACGAGATCTACTCCAACGGGGGTGAGGGGGTGGAGGACCTCCTCGTCCAGTCGGGCCCGAATTCGGCGAACCCCCACTGGCTCCCCTCTTCAAGGAAGATCAGGAGGGGCGAGAGCATCGTGATCGACGTGTCGTCCACCTACTCCGGCTATTATGCGGACATCACACGGACGTTCATGCTGGGGACAGACAGCGACTTCGAGGACCTCTACGGGAAGGTCCTGCAGGCCGAGGAGAGCGCGATAAGGACCTCGAGAAGCGGGACGACGGTCGGAGCTGTCGACGAGGCGGCGAGGGAGAGCCTCAGGAGGCAGAAGCTCGACAAATATTTCATTCACAGGACGGGACACGGCCTGGGGCTGGAGGTGCACGAGGCCCCTTACATCGTCGCGGGAGGGCGCGAGAGGCTCCTGCCTTCCATGGTCTTCACCGTGGAGCCGGGGATCTACCTTCCCGGGAAGCAGGGGGTGAGGATAGAGGATAACGTGGTGACGACCACGAGAGGGAACGAGGTCACCACGGACCTGCCGAAGGAATACGGCTGGTGGAGGTAGCTGTCACTTGGACTTCGAGAAGTGCGAGACCATAGTGTTGGTGTCCTGGACGTGCTTCGTCTTCTCGATCTTGTCTAGGACGATGTCGTAGACTCTCTCGTCGCTCGAGACGACGATACCCTTCTCAGCCTCGACGACGGCGATGATGTCCCACTCGCCAGGAATTATGTGAACTTCCCTCACCTCGTCGAGCTCCATGAGGTTGTTCATCACGTCGCGCTCGTGCCCGGGCTCGACCTTGAGGAGGACGAAGGCCTTCTGCTTTCTCTGAGCCGACATAATTGCTCCCGCGGACCGGGCACTGTTTTTAAAGTCTCGCCGAAGCATCGCACGATGATTGAAGAACCTGGAGGTGGCCGACCTTCTCGACAGGCTCGGCGTCCTTGTAGAAGCGAACGGGGAGGACAGGTTCAAGGTCATCGCTTACAGGCGGGCCGCCAATGTCATCAGGAACATGGAGGAGGATATCGAGGAGGTGTGGAAGAGAGGAAATCTGCAGGAGATCAAGTACGTCGGGGAGGGGATCGCAAAGAAGATCGACGAGTACCTCAAGACGGGGGAGCTGCGCCTCCTGGAGGAGCTTGAGACGAAGGTTCCCCCGGGTGTCCCGGGCCTGATGAAGGTTCAGGGTGTAGGGCCGAGGACCGCCTTCACGCTCTCTCACGACTACGGCATCACCAGCGTCGAGGAACTGAAGAAGGCCCTAGAAACAGGAAAGTTGGACAATGAGTTCGGCCCGTCCGTGAAGGCAGCGATCATGAGCGGGATCGCGAAGTTGCAGAGTTACGAGAAGAAGATGCTTCTTCCGGAGGCGGAGGGCGTCTACCAGCAGCTCGCATTGTACTTCGAGGCCCAGAAAACCTCGGTCAGCATGGCCGGCAGCTTGAGGCGAGGGAAGAGCGTGATAGGAGACCTGGACATACTCTCCACCAACAAGGCCGCGGGAGAGGTGCTCGCGAGGTACCCGGAGTTGGAGCAGGTCGTCGAGAGCGGACCCAAGCGGGTAAGCGTGAAGCTGAAGATGGGAACCCAGGTCGACGTTCGCATCTTCGAGGAGGATGAGTACGGGGCGGCGATGATGTACTTCACCGGCTCGAAGGACCACAACGTGGCGATGCGAAACCTGGCGATAGAGAAGGGATGGAAGCTGAACGAGTACGGCCTCTTCGAGACTAAGTCGAACACCAGGCTCGCGGGGGAGACAGAGGAGGAGGTCTTCACCAAGCTCGGCCTTCAGTACATCCCACCCGAGCTCAGGGAAAACAAAGGCGAGATCGAGGCCGCGAGGAGAGGAAGCCTCCCCACCCTAGTCCGGCGTGATGAGATCATCGGAGACGTCCAGATGCACAGCACCTGGAGCGACGGCACCGAAGAAATCGAGAGCATGGGGAAGGCGGCAAAAGAGATGGGCTACGAATACATCGCGATGACCGACCACTCGGTCTCGGTGAGGATAGCGGGGGGCCTCTCGGAGGAGAGGTTCAGGAGGCAGTGGAAGGAGATTGACAAGGTGAACGAGAAGCTCGCGCCGTTCATAATACTGAAGGGAGTCGAGGTGGAGATAAGGAACGACGGCACGCTCGATTTCGAGAGAAAGTTCCTGGACGAATTTGAAGTCGTCGGCGCGTCATTGCATCAGGGGTTCAAGCAGCCGCCGGAGAAGCTGACCGAGAGGGCGGTCAATGCTCTATCCCATCCCTCTGTGGACTTCCTCTGCCACCCCACCAACAGGATGATCGGGAGCAGGGAGGGGCACCAGCTCGACCTCCCGAAGGTGATCAAGACAGCGAAGGAGAATGGGAAGATGCTTGAGATTGACGGCCAGCCGAAGCGGCTCGACCTCGACGAGAACTGGGCGAAGAGGGCGATGGAGGAGGGGGTCCCGTTGGTGATCGACTCAGATGCCCACTCATCTGGCGAGTTGGACAACATGGGATATGGAGTCCTCGTCGGAAGGCGCGGCTGGCTGGAAGCCAAGAACGTTGTCAACACGCGGGGTATCAAACAGCTCGAGCGGCTTCTCTCTTAAGCGGAACGATTCGATTTTAAGGGCTCGAAGAAATAGCGGGCTTGCGGAGGTAGCCAAGCCCGGTTAACGGCGAGGGACTTAAGTAAGTAGGTGAGAACTTCGCTGAGAGATCCCTTCCCTTAGAGTCAAGGCAACTCGACGAGGACGGGTTCGTGGGTTCGAATCCCACCCTCCGCACTAGAATCCGATAATTGCTGGTAGGAACGCCGTCGTGCAACTTGGTAGGCCTCAGGAGCAGTTCGCACGTATGGTACAAGAAGTTACCATATGGAAGGTTTTTCTACCACCCACCAGCAGGGCTACTCATGGCACTGAATGACTATGTTACCAATATTCTAGGTAGCAAGGCCAACGTCCGGGTACTCAAGACGTTGCTTCACCATCGGGGTAAGGTTTTCACAATAAGAGAGCTGGCGAGGACGGCTGGCCTGTCTCACCCTGAGGTGTCAAGGGTGGTTAAGGAGCTAGAAAAACGAGGGATAGCAAAGCTCCAACCCGTCGGCAGGGCTCAGCAGATTAGCTTGAACGACGAGAGTTATGTCTTGAAATCAATGATAGAACCACTCTTTAGGGCAGAGAAAAATACTGTTAACTCCCTCATATCGACCATCAAGCCCTTCTTCAGGGATTCGCGGATAGTTTCCGTTGCCATCTTTGGTAGCATGGTAAGGGGATTGGAAAGAAACACAAGCGATATCGATCTTCTCGTAATTGCGAAAGACAGGGAAGTTGCCAATGAATGCGTCGCGCGAGCTAGTTCGGCCGCGTTTTCTAGGTTTGGAGTTGCGATGTCTCCACTCATAATAGAAGAAGAGCGCTTCATTCGAGAACACGACAGGGAACTCGAAAAATCAATCCTGGAGTCTTACATCCTTGCCTACGGAAAGGACCCAAAGGAGATTGTCGAAGGTGGCAAAGCCAGTCGATAAAAGGCTGTACAAGAACTATCTGCAGAAAATCAGAGGAGATGCTCGACGTCGCACGCTACGCGGTGAACACGTCGAAGAACAACGCGGCAGTTGCGTCGTCTGTTCACTGCGCCATTAACGCTATCGATGCTCTCGCCGTGTTCTACTTTGGCAGGCGACATGCTGGAGGGCACGAAGAAGCGCTGGATGCAATTAGGGGTGCCTTTGATGAAAACGAATTCAGGGATATGGCGAAACAATTCAGTGGTCTGATCGGTCTCAAAAACGAAGCGGAGTACCAGCCAGACTTGATGAAGGCGTCACAGGCAAGCGACGCGCTCAGGCGGGCTTCGCGAATCCTGTCGAAGGTAAGACAGAAGTTGCCGTGATTCGCCTACCCGAAGCAGCGGAGATTCGGTGTGCCAAAGACATGCTGGGTCAGGCTCCCATTCTCCGCTCCAATCATCAGAGAATGGGCCTCGATTGAGGAGGGGGACTGAAAAAGTTCACGTTCAGAGAACCGTTCAGTGTGGGGGCAGGGCCCATGACCCCTTCACGTTAATTATATCCATACAAGATGGCCGACCGTGGCGAAGTCGAGGGTCTACTTCATCAGCGACGTCCACGGTTCCAACAGGTGTTTCAGGAAGTTCCTGAACGCAGCCGGTTTCTACAAGGCGGATATCCTGATTCTCGGAGGAGACATCACTGGGAAAGTAATGACCCCCATAATCGAAGGGGGCGACGGGAGCTTTAGGTGCACGTATCAAGGGTCAGACCTGGTGCTGAAGAACAATGAGGAGGTAGAGGAGTTCAGGAAGAAGGCGGCTGACTTCGGCCAGTACACAAGTATAATGAGTCCGTCAGAGTTCAAAGAGCTGCAGGCCAATCCCGGCAAGGTTACAGAGCTCTTCAACCGACTCATGGTGGAAAGGACGAGGGAGTGGATTTCCCTGGCGGAGGAGAGGCTCGGGAAGACGTCTGTGAAATGTTTCATCTCACCCGGAAACGATGACCTATCAGACCTCGACCCCGTCCTCGATTCATCCCAGTACGTCGTGAACCCCGAAGGGCGGGTGGTCAAAATCGACGGAG
The DNA here is from genome assembly GCA_005877365.1 of Nitrososphaerota archaeon. GTDB lineage: Archaea > Thermoproteota > Nitrososphaeria > Nitrososphaerales > Gagatemarchaeaceae > TA-13. The sequence continues at coordinate 4,992 of VBPP01000103.1, read as the reverse complement.
AGCACGAGATGATAACCCTGGGCTATACAAACCACACTCCGTGGAATAGTCCCAGGGAAGTGGATGAAGACGTCCTCGCCCTGAAGATTTCAGGGATGGCCGACAAGGTGCAGAACATGAAGTCCGCGATTTTCAACATACACGTCCCGCCCATCGACACCCCCATAGACCAGGCCCTGCCGGGCGGCCGTAATGAAGTATCAGCCGATGATCGGGTTACACGGACATATTCATGAATCTCGGGGAATCGTAAAGCTGGGAAGGACGCTGTGTGCCAACCCCGGGAGCGAATACGGCGAGGGAATCCTCCGAAGCTTTATTTCAGACTTGGAGGGAGACAGGATAAAGTCGTATCTTCTGGCATCGGGGTAAGTCGGTCAGTCAGCCAAAGGAGCCGGCGACGACCGCCCTGTCGGGCTCGGGGAGCTCGTACCAGGTGAGTCTTTCTCCCACCCTTGCCCTCAGTTTCCAAGCGAGGCTCTTCGGTTCTTTTTCGATCACGTCGGCCAGTCTTCTCGTACTCGCCCTGACCCTGTCTATCTCCGATGACGACAGGCCGTAGCCGTCGAGATAAGCCTCGAGCTTCGAGAGGTTCGAGGTAAACGTCTTGTATACCCCCCAATCATTGGAACAGAGCCTGGCTATGTAGCTCCCGTTTATCGTCTCGCCGTCCGCTGACCCGACGTCGTGGTCCATGATGAGTGTCGCCGTGTCTCTGAGGTCCTTGTCATTGATTTGGACGATCTGAAGCTTTGTCGCGAGCAGGTCCGCTAAAGGGAGGGTAAGAGCTTCAAGCTCGACCCTCTCCGCGAAGTCGAACCTGTGGCACATCTCGAAGACGTCGAGGAATATGTCGACCCGCCGGTGGTTGACAAGGTCGTTGAAGATCAGCCGTTTGCGCCCCATCATGGCGTTGAACCTTTCCCGCGGCTGGTATCCCATCTCGGAGAAGAAGTTCTTGATTGCCTTCGACTGTTTCTCGTGGCCGACCAGGTCTATGTCCAAGTAGTCGCGCCGCAACCCCTCGCGGCTGGCCGAAGGGCACCTAATCGCTATCGCGACCCCGCCGATGAGCTTTAGGACGACCTTCTTGTCGGATGAGGCTTGAAGAATTCTCCTGGCTTCGTCCTCCAGTCTAGGGAGCACGCTCAAATCTTCAGATGCTGGTCGTCGCTGGCGTCTTTAGAACTTTGGTCCTGCGTCAATGGCCCCCAGTCGTGGAAGACGGGATCGGGGGAGTAACGGGGCGAGACCTTCTGAAGTGGGTTGTGGGGGTGATTTACGAGCCGAACCCGGACATCAAGGAGCTCCTGTCACAGAGCTAGTAGCCCGCAAGGTAGTTATTCGGGAGGTATCTCCTTGAGCGCCATCGAGGTATCGAGGCCTTCTCTCTTGTGATACCACTTGCTCAGGTAGAATATCACGAATCCCAGGACTATCATCGCCCCGAGCAGTTCGAGGCTGTTGGTATTGACGGTGGTAATCGCGGGGTTAGAGTATGCTATGAAGCCGACGTAGCCGAACCCGACCGTTGTGATGAGACCCATTAGAGAGACGAGGGGGATGCCGGCGACCTTCTTGCCGAGCCATCCGGGGGCCTGGGCGAAGAGGTCCTTCTTCACGTATGGGAAGACCGTAAGGGCGATCCCCGGTATCGTGTACGAGATTCCCCAGAGAACCGTCCCCATGGTGAAGTAGGACGAATATCCAAGGTAGGAGTAGAGGAATTCAGCGATTACTGCGATGATAGCGGTTGCAATCACTGCGACCCAGGCGGTGTGGTACTTCGAGCTCACGTCGGCGAACTTGGAGGGTATAACCCTGTCAAAGGACCACGCGAAAAGATACTTCGAGGGGATCCAGAAGTAGGCGAATAGGGGGCCGAGCGATCCGATGAAGTAAGTGATGAACATGAGGGTGATTAGCAGTTGGTTGGGATAGGCTGAGACGGCCAGGAACAACGGCTGAGTTGGTTGGTACGGAAGCGGGTAGCTCGCTGTGCCCGGCACGGAGCCGCCGCTAATCCAACCGTATCCGACCGTGGTCGCCCAGTTGAACCCTATCGTATTGACGGTCAGCGTCGAGGTGACGATCCAGTATCCCAGGCCGAGTATGAGGGAGAGAAAGAGAGCGATGGGCAGGGATTTCCTGACGTTTTTTATCTCCCCCGCAAAGGCGTTGGCATAGTTGCCTCCAAACAGGAAGAGAAAGGCGAAGGGCAGGGCGGCGACGATCGCCCCAAACCCGGTTGCGATCCCGGGAAAAGAGGCATTGCTGGCCGCGGTAGCCTGCAAGGCTGAATAGGTGTACGACGCATTGTTGCCTGCGATCAGGGTGTTCCAATTGCTGACGAAGGTGCTGTTGCTCGTTGTGGAAAGAATGTACCACATTACGACCATCCCTACTATGGCAAAAATCCAAGTCGTGTAGAGGAACGCCTTGACGAACTTCGACCCGAAGATCGCAAAGGCGGCGACGAGTATCGTAAAGAGAATCGAAAGCTCCAGGGTTCCCGCCGCGCCACCGAAGAAGTTACCAAGGCCGGTGAAGTAGGCTGAGTTTGCGAGCAGGCCGTAGGTGGCGAAGATCGATGACACCGCAAAAGAGAGCGGACCCGTCCCGGCCCCGATGAAGGCGGCCAAGAAGACGATAAGGACGTAGATGAGGCCCCAGGTGAAGCCGATTGACGGGTGGAGTATGCGCCCCACCCACACGTAATCATTGCCCGTCCTGGGCATCAACACCCCTATCGCCCAGTAGGAGAGCATCAGGAAGATGAACGGGACCGCCGCGAGGAAGAGTGCACCAGTCAGATTCGCTCCTAGCGTGTTTCCGTAGAACCAGGGAAACTGGGTAATCGTGAAGACGAGCGCAAAGACGAAGACAGACGCGAAGAGCAGGGTGTCGATGGCACCGTACTCCCTCACTAGATGTCCTGGCAAGTCAGCAGCTCGCCTAGCGAAGTGGTCCGTCTTTGAGGCCCGCTCGCGGGATGGTGTTAGCCGCGCATCCGATTGCAGCCAAGGCCGGGGCGGCGGTCCTGAGAAAGGGAGGGAACGCCGTCGACGCCGCGGTTGCGACTTCGCTGATGCTCGGGGTAGTCGAGCCTGCTTTCTCTGGCATAGGAGGAGGAGGCTTCGCCCTCCTCTTCAAGTCGAACGGGGAGAGCCTGGCCCTAGACTACAGAGAGACTGCGCCCCTAGGGTCCTCGGCTTCGATGTTTGCCGATCACTCGGACAAGAACAGGGTCGGTCCCTTGGCAATTGCCACGCCAGGGGTTCTCGCCGGCCATGCCAGGCTGCTGGAGGAACATGGGACGATGAAGTTCGCAGACCTAGCTAGGTCCGCCGTGAATGCAGCCGATTCCGGAGTCCGTTCCGAAAGCCTTTCACTCAGAATGCTTAGAGACAAAGAGTCAGGGCCATTCAATAAGATTAGCCACTTCGAAGCTTCGTCCAACGTCTTCAAACGGAGGAATAGGTTTCCGGTGCTCGCGAAGACTCTGGTCGCGCTTGCCGGCTCCGGGCCAAGTGCATTCTATCACGGTTCCATTCCAGAAAGGGCAGCCAGATATCTGAAAGACATGGGGGGAGTGCTCTCCGAGGAGGACTTCGAGAAGTACTCTCCTAAGGAGAGGAAGCCGGTGACGGGCGATTTCCTGGGGTACGGCTTGGTCTCGATGCCGCCGCCCAGCGCGGGCGGGACGTTGTTGATTCATGGTCTTCAGGTGGCAGAAGAGCTCGACAGAAAGCGTTCGGCGCGAGAGGAGGCTGGGAGGCTCCCCGCCACAGCGGCGGTGCTCGGCTCCATGCTGAGAGAGAAGTGGAGGTTCGGCGACCCTGAGTACACCGACGTTCCGGTAGCTTCATTCCTATCGAAGACCAACGCGAAGAAGAGGGCAGAAGAAATTCGCTCCAGAGAAGTCATGACATTAAGAGAGTCCACGACCGACGTGGGGTCGACCAGCCACTTTTGTGTGGTCGACAGGAACGGGAACACGGTCGCATCCACGGAGACTATCGAATGCTACTTCGGATCCGGGGTTACCATCCCTGAACTCGGGGTGATCATGAACGATGAGATGCATGACTTCGACGTAGTCCCCGGGCGGCCCAACTCAGTCGCACCCCTGAAAAGGCCCGCCAGTAGCATGACTCCATCTATCGTCCTTAAGGACGGCTCGCCCTTCCTTGTTCTCGGAGGCGCGGGCTCAGAGCGAATCATCAGCTCTGTCTTCCAAGTTGTGGGAAATGTGATCGAGGGAGAGATGAGCCTGTCCGACGCGGTATCAAGCCCGAGAATCCATCCCTCCGGTGAGACACTGGAAGTTGAGGGAGGCTTCGGCCGCGGTACCCTGTCAGAGCTCCGGAGGTCCGGGTTCAAGCTGGACCTGAGACAGAAGTGGGATCCGTATTTCGGAGGCGTCCACGCCATCATGGTAGACCCTCGTTCCGGCAGAACAATCGGCGCTGCCGACCCTAGACGCATGGGCTCAGCTGCCTTCGATTAGGTACGCTCAAGCGAGCAACTTCGTGGCATTAGAGTTGAGGATGAGATCTCCCGTCTGATGGGCTTCGTCCAAGTCGAGGACCCCCTCTGCCACTAGGTCTCCAAGCGAGCCTCCGAGCGCCCGCTTGGCAAGCTTCGCTGACATCCAGTGATTCTCAGGGATTTCGATGGCGTCTGACCCGTAGACGATTCTCGTGGTCGGGACGATTTCGACAACCTCCCTGAATCTCGTCCTGGAGAGAGCGGGAAGGAAAGTGGGGGGGAGCGGTGTAGACAGTTCGAAATATACATTGGGGAAGACGCTGGCCAGCCAGGCGGCTTCAGACGTATATGGAAAGCCGCCATGAATCAGGACTACAGGAATCTTCGAAACCGCTTCCAGCTTCAAGAAGTTCTTCAGCAGAATCGGGTTGCACTTGTCTGCGACCACGTCGGTGTCCCCCACTCCCGTGTGAATCTGAAGGAACGAGCCCAGTTTCTTAG
>VBPP01000102.1 GCA_005877365.1 Nitrososphaerota archaeon | reverse complement strand
TGTAAGCACAACGGTGTCGTCGGAGGAGACGGGCAAGACGGAGAATAGAGGTTGATTGGAGCCGCACGGTGGCAACGAATTGCCCCTTGACAGGTAGACGGCCGACCCGGCGGCAGCGATGACGAGTGCAGCTAGAACTGCCGCAATCAACCAAGACCTGCTGGGCAAGTGGCGCCGACTAGTGGAGGGACGATTAATAGTCTTGAGTGCTTCACGGCTACTTAGGGCATTACCGATTCACCAGCCAATGGTTATCATCATTCGGGCGAGGCTCGTGAAGGCCGGTTCGGGAATAAATGGAATCAATCGGTCGCGGATTGCGCACCTCAGGAAAATCCACGACAACTCACTTGAGCGTTTTGCGAAAGTATGGTAATACTTTCGAGCCGACCACATCGATATACTTATCCTGACTCGGACTTGAACTGATCAGTACGATGTTTGAGAAACCAAGGTGAATGTACTCCTCAATCGATTTCACTATATCCTCAGGCGAGGTCGCGATTAACCAAGCTTTCTCGAAAGCATCCTTACCGACCTTCAAACCGTGTTCTTCTATTACGCGTGGGTCGGAGATTCCAAGGTCGAAGAAGGCCGGTAGGAGCGTACCGCCCCAGAATCTGAGTGATTCTAGTGCTCTGTCATAGTCTTCGTCGTAAGATGAAGTTATCGCTATTGCCCGATCTACTCTCGAGACATCTCTGCCAGCTTCACGCGCACCTTCTTCGAGACCCTGAAAGATCACATCACGGTAGAAATCGGCCTTATTCATGTTCGAAATCTGTCCTGCTGGGAGGGTTAGAAGGCCGTCAGCAAGCTTCCCCGCAACTCTTGAGGTGCGTCGCCCACTGGCAGCAACGTACAGGTGTGGTGGTTTCTCAGGTTTAGTGTACAGATTTGCTTTTCTTAGGTTGTAGTATTTACCCTTGAAGTTCACCCTGGATTGGGTCCAGAGAGCGCGTATGATTCGGATAGCTTCTTCCAAGCGAGCCAATCTCTCCTTAAAGGGTGGCCAGTTGTAGCCTATGGGAACCTCATTCATAGCCTCCCCGGTTCCCAAACCCAAGAAGATCCTGTTTGGGTACAGCACGGCAAGAGTAGCGAAGGCTTGCGCCACCAGGGCGGGATTATAGCGCAGGATGGGAGATGTGACGGTGGTCCCAAGTGACACCTTGCTTGTACGTTCCGCGGCCGAGGCAAGCCAAATCTACGCAAATGCGGAGTGTGCGTTTTTGTCTGCCCAGGGATGGAAATGATCGCTACTCCAAATCGAATCAAAACCCGCTTTCTCCGCCAGTCTCGCGTGGCTGAGGAGTGCAAGGGGGTGATGTTGTTCCTGTTGAGCCGCATACCCGAACTTGATCATCTAACAGGGCTCCACTGTAATTTCGTGAAGAGCTATAAAATCTACTAGCAACACGGTCGCATCTCGCAGATGCGATATCTCGATTCGCTTATTAATTGAAAGGCCACTTTCGCAGCATATCGTGAGAAGACGGCCGAACATACCTCCGCGTGTGATTGACCTTAGCGAGCCTGTGTACACCGGGATGCCTCATTGGCCCACACATCCTGACCCCCTTATTACGAGAGTGAAACGGATTGCGAGTGATGGTTTCGATATGTCAATCATTCAGAACATGACGGTTCATACAGGGACTCATGTCGACGCGCCTTCACACTTTCTCCGGGATGGAAAACCTGTTGGTAAGCTGCCATTGGAGAAATTCATGGGAGAGGGCATAGTCCTAGATTTCAGACACAAGAAACCGGCTGAGGAGATCTTGGCCGAAGATTTCTTGGTCTACGACAAGAAAATCATGAGGGACGACGTAGTGTTATTGTGCACGGGATGGTCACAGAAGAGAGGGTTTAACCCTGAATTCTTGTTCAATTGGCCCTACGTCAGCGATTCAGCAGCCCGATTCTTAGTAGAGAAAGGAATCAGAGCCATAGGTACTGATGGGCTGAGCATAGGAGGGTGGGGAGAGAGTCTCCCCCATCAGGGTCCCACCGCAAAGACCCCCCCATCGATCAGTCATTCGATATTTCTGGAGCGTGACGTAGTCATAATTGAAGAGATGAACAACTTGGACAAAGTCCTTGAACTTAGCAAGACCGGAAGAGCTTATGTTGTCTACGCGCCCGTGTTCCTGACGGATTCAGAGGCATCACCGTGTCGAGCCTACGCTCTCCTAGGAGACTAGGTAAGAGTCAAAACTTCCTTCATACCCGCAGTCATGCAGCCGCCACGTGATTAGAGTCGAAGGTATCTCTTCGCATTCCCACCGAGAACCATGGCTCGCTCTTCTTCACTCAGGAAATCCGCGTGCCTCCGAATCCAATCGATCATTTGAACGTACTTCGCGTGGTTCTCGCTGAACGGATAGTCGCTCGCCCAGGTTAGCTTCTCGACTCCAACCCTCTTCACGACCATCTTCAGCCACTTCAAGGAGGTAGGAAACGGATACTCCTCGACCTCGTGACCCGGAGGCATGAGGAAATAGCACCCAAGGTAGATGTTCTCTCTCTTGTTCACCATGTCGAAAAATGGCTGCACTTCAGGATCTTCGGGGCTAACACAGCCTTCGCCTGCTACCGTGAGACCGGCATGATCGATCAGAAAGTTAACGTCATCATACTTCCTGGTCACTCCTGCTATCTGCTCGGTCATGCTCCTGTGGTCGTATGTACCTCTCCAGGAGTTCTCAAGACCCAACCCGACGGGTAGCTTATTCTCCGAGCATGTCTGGTAAAGCTCCATCATCTTCGCGTCGTCAATCCTGAAGAGGTGCCAGCGCGGGAAGGTCTTGAACCCTCTTACTCCGTCTTTGATGTCCTGTGCAATCCCCTCGAACGAACCCTTCCTGTTGAGGTTGATGCAATTGAACCACAGTAGTCTATTTCTGGTTTCGTTGTTGTTGTTGAGGAAGCTGAGCGTGTACTCTTTCCCTCCGACATAGTTCTCCAAGGAGGCTCCAAAATACTCGAAGAATTGTCGAAAGTCTTCAGGGTATACGGTTTGAACGATCGCCTTGTCAACGCCGGCCCTGTCCATCTCTGCAAGGATTAGGTCGCCGGTGAATTCTCGGTTCGTCATTGGATTCGCGAGGGTGAACTCCCAACTCCTGTCTCTCTTGGGAGACCAGTAGACTTTCTTCGTTTCACGCCCGTAGAGAGGGAAGAACCTGTAGCACAGCAATGCTTCAGTATCGATGATCATTTGGGGGGAGGGCGGCAGAAGCCAGCGATTTATAAGCCCTGTCGACTCGTAACGGCCTCGATATCGTCTGAATGAAGATTAAGGACGTCAGAACGCGTGTACTCCGCGTTCCAGTAAAGTCGCCAATAACTGATGCGTACTTCTCGCATAAAGCGAGAAACCACGTCTTCGTGGAGGTGGAGACCGATGAGGGAATCAGCGGCCTCGGTGAAGCTGGTCAGTACTTTGCCGTATCCTCTGTGCCGCCCTTGATTAGAGAGGGGTTCAGGCCTTACCTAATCGGCCAAGATCCCGCCAAAGTAAGAGAGTTGTGGGACACGCTGTACAAGCGCTCGTTTCTCTACGGTAGGAGGGGAGTGGCCATAATCGCACTGAGCGCAGTCGAAATCGCGCTCTGGGACATAATCGGCAAGTCTCTGAAAGAACCACTGCACAGGTTGCTCGGAGGAAGACGCGTCGATAGGGTGCGGGCCTACGCCAGTGGAGGGTTCTACAAGACGGAGCGCGACCTCATCCGCGAGATGAAGACCTTCGTCAAGTCAGGTTTCACCGCCGTGAAGATGAAAGTCGGTTTCGACCCTGAAGACGATGTGCGGCGTGTGAAAGTAATAAGGAAGGAGATTGGAGGCGACATAGACCTGATAATAGACGCCAACATGGGCTACCTCCCTGGCACTGCTATCAAGGTGGCAAGAGAACTCGAGAATCAAGAGATTTTGTGGTTCGAAGAACCGGTCTCGGCTGATGACGTCGAGGGATTGCGTGAAGTGAAGAAGAATTCGGGGATTCCCATCGCCGCGGGAGAGAACGAGTATACCGAGTTCGGCTTCAGGGAACTCATCGAGAAGCGAGCTGTAGATATAGTGCAGGCGGATGTGACGCGGTGTGGCGGTGTTTCCCAAGCGAAGCAGATCGCGAGCCTGGCTTCAAGGAGGGGAATGCAACACGCGCCTCATGTCTTCGGTTCCATCGTGGGCCTGGTAGCGAGCCTTCATCTTGTTGCTTCCGAAGCCAATGGTTACATCTTGGAGTACGACCAGACTGAGGACCCTCTTCGGGAAGAGATAATCGATCAGTACGTCGACTTGAGGAGTGGGTATCTAGCGATTCCTGAAAAACCCGGAATTGGCGTCGAAGTTCCATCAAGACTCCTGACCAAGTATGCTGACAAGAGCTGATTTGCTGGAATCTTCAGATGAATCATCAAAGTTGAGCTTCTCATATTCTCAATCTCTGTGCTTACGAAGAACACCAATCAATGTTCATATAACCTGTTGAAGGAAGGGTGAGACCACGCGTGCTGAATAGGACCAGGTTTGCCGTAGTGGGCCTTCTCGCGTTTCTTCTAGTTCTTCCAGTTTTCACGGGTCCCATAATTTGGGCGAAGTCCAATCCTGGCACAGGTTTCAGGGGTCCGTGGGTCGATAGACTGGTCTTCAACTTCATGCCCAGCGTAGACAGCGAAATTCTCGCGCTCAAGACGGGGAGTATTCAGCTGATGACGGCTCCATTGACCTA
>VBPP01000101.1 GCA_005877365.1 Nitrososphaerota archaeon | reverse complement strand
GGGCCATTATGCCCGTGTCGAGAGGCGGGACGGAGTGAGCGAGATTGATCACTGAAAGTGAGACCCACTTGCTCCGTGTTGAGGTCAGCAAGTGAGGAGAGAACAACAACGGGGTATATCTGTGCTGCGCGAATTCGCGGGGAGATGCCGCGAAATGGGAAAGGAATCGGCCAGCGGATTGCTCCAGACAACAGACGACCCGCTGTTCAATAGGAAGTAGGATTGTGCTTAGATGGGAATGCGATTCAAGCACCCTGCCCGATTGATTTGACATGGTAGTCTGAAGGGTCCTGCACCCCACACAGGGCCGTCACCAGCGGGTCTCCTGCGCCTCACAGCGAGGATTCCCGTCGCAATCACGAAAATGGCTGTCACCACCGCCAGAGAGTAGAATGCGGTTGGATCAACGCCAGACGTACCCGTGTTTACTACGGTGGTTGTCAAGGTCTTGGTGCTCGAAGGTCCAAGCCCCAGAGCAAACATGAACCCCGGTGATGCTATTACTGATTCGACACCAAACAGCATCCCCGCTGTCGAAGGTCCTGAAGCGGGCATGACTATCTTAACGTTGCCATTTGCGTCCGCTGCTATGGCAGGCTGCGTTATCATCGCCCCTCCGATGAGCTTGGAAGCCAACACGGTTCCGGTTGTAGCGTCGAGCATGTCCAGGACACCATCGTTCCTTGGCACGAAAAGAACGCCATTACTGACGGAGATACCCCCTCTGTATCCTATCCCGTCTATGAAGTAGTGCCACTTGGCTTGGCCTGTATTCGCGTCGATTGCCCATACCGTCGTGTTGGTTGAATTGGGAACGGTAGTCACGCTGTTAAAGTCAATTCCCTCTGCGTAATAGCCCGCACAGGCTGTTTTGCCAGTGACTGCGCATGGCTTAACGGAATATACCACGTTGTAGGTTGCCACGAAGACGGTGTTGGTGACAGGGTCATACGATGGATCGGACTCTATCGCACCGCCAAAGAATGGAGTGATAAGGTACGCCTTTGTTGAAGGTTGATTCTGCCAGTTTATCTTCATGGCATTAGCATTGAGGGGATCGATGGGCTTCCAAAGTCTTTTGATGCTCGGGGCGTCGAAGACCCAATACATGTGGCCTGTAGATGCATCAAGCGCGTAGACATAGCCATTCTTGCACCCCTTGAAGACCGTCTCGTGTGTCTGTCCGTTAATCGTAGAATTGGCCAACATGACGCTCCAGGAACAGTCCCAGTCCTCGATATCGTGGGTCGTTGTTTGGAATGCCCACGAGATCTTCCCGGTGGCATCGTCTAAAGCCAAGATTGCGTCACTCCAGAGGTTAGGTCCCGGTCTGGTGGTGGCATTGAAGTCTGGAGATGGTTGGGCCGTTCCCAAGTACATCATCCCCGTGTTCAGATCCAGGGCCCCGCTGCCACCCCAGGCCGTGGCAGCACCGGCAAAGCTGCGTGTCCCGTTGAAACCGAAGTTCCCCCAGTCATTGTAAAGGAGGTCATGCAATTGACTGGCAGGAAGGGCTTTGAGATCGACCGCAGTCTTCCCATCGAATATGTACGCGTGTGACATGTTTTGGACCGAACTTATCGCCCAGTTAGGGTCGCTACCATCTTGTGGAGGAATGAGGAACGTCCTCCAAAGAAATTTTGGAGGGGTTTGGCTTATGTCGTATGCTGCATAGAAGCCCCTCGCTGAATTCACACCTTCACTGACCGCGACGCCCCCGACAAGAATGTTCCTCTTTTCATCGATAACGATTTGGGGCGTTGTCGAGCCGTAAAGACCGAAGTTCCCAGGAACCTTGCTTCTTGGGTTGAACATATTGAATTGAAGATTCAGGTCACCGTTCAGAGCGTTATAGGCAAAGATGGTGTAGTTGTTCGCTACTATCCAGATGAGAGGAGTCCCCCTGACATTTGAGGTGTACCAGATGGCGTGGTAATGTCCGGTGATGTTGAAGCCCGGGTCGGTAACCGTGTTGATATTGATGAACTTAAGATACGGAAGCTCCTTCTGCCATATGATGGAGCCGTCTTTAAGATTTTCAGCGAGCAGGAGGTGGTACTCCGTGATGGCATACGAGATCCCGTTCACGATAATCGGAGTGTGTACGATTGTACCTTCGGTGGCGCTGGTGGCATACGGACTGGGAAGCGCCGGAATTGGATAGACCCAATTTATTTGAAGATCCTTTACGTTGCTCGGAGTAATCTGATTTTGCTGGACGTAGTCCCAATTATAGTGCTCATTACCGTCCACGCCGTTCCATTGGGGCGCTCCAGAAGGTGCTTGAGCTAGTGCTGAGTAAGATGAGAAGGCTAACATGATTGCGACAATTGATAAAGTCGCTATGCTAGTCTTTGAATGGGAAAGGGCTCTCGTCACTAAGACTAAACCAGGCCATTAGTCTATTTAAGGTTAAGACGGCCCGTGGTGTTGCCCGTAAATTGGAAGCGCTCGAGAAAGATTTAATGTCGCCCTACGGAACGAATGCGTAAGGAGTGCGGAAAGCTTGTTCAGGCGTGGCCTCGCTGGCGTAACGACGATGACCCTCCTGTCTTACGGAGGGGAGTACATGGCCTTCACCAGCGTCCTAACTTGGCTCTACAATCTGACCACAGCGCGCGGCGTCGACCCCCTTCAAGCGTATGGATTCGGATTCTTTGTTTCAGCCGTCTATCTTTTGGTTTCGGGCGTTCTTGCGGTTCCTTTCGGAAGCTTGAGCGACAGGTTCGGCAGAAGACCGCTGGCCGTAGTCGGTTGTGTGGCAGCGGGGATCTCGATACTCGCTCTCCCGGCCACCGCCTTGCTCACTGACGCGAATTTTGTAATTCTAGCCGTATCATTGGTGTTGCTCTTCGTCGGGATAGGGCACGGCACATTCACCGCAAGCGCACTGGCCTACGCTGGTGACATATCTTCGTCATCAAACGTAGGACAGGCCTACGGGTTAGTAGAAACGGCGGAGTACGCCATGTTCATGTTTGGGACGCCGCTAGGATTTATCGTGGCGCAACTCTTTGGAAACATATGGACCTTCGTCATAACGGGGGGCATCCTATTGACGGCGGCCTTGGCCGCGGTCGTTGGCATGCCTGAGCGAAGAAGGAATGCCGACTCGACCGCCTCCTCCTCGCAATCAGGCGAAGTCGGAAAAAGTGATGCCTCGCTGACAGTTGGACCGAATTCCGGACCTCAAGGCCAAATCAAGTTGCTCTACAAGGCTGTCCAGGATTCAGGCGTACTGATCGCGCTGCTAGCCATCTTCTTCGTCTCGATGGGTTTCACCGCCTTTCGAATCTACATGACCCAGTACGGCACGAGCGGACAGGCTGTCCCGTTTGTAGGTCCGTACCTCATCTCAATCATGGCCATTGCGAGCACGCTAGCGGCCGTGCCGATAGGGAAGCTCGTTGATCTGAGTAAGAAGAGAATGCCGGTTCTGATAGTCGGATTCGTCATCGAGGCGATCGCTCTTGTGGCTATACTCGTCAACCCTACCGCGCTTACACTGATAGTCTGGTCGGTCGCATTTGGGGTCGCGATCATGCTTGTCAGAATCCCCCAGGCTGTGATCGTAGCCGAGAGGACACAGGTCGAGAACAGGGCCGGGGCTATGGGAGCTAACCACGCCGTCGAGCACATAGGCTATGGCGCCGGCGCATTCCTGGGGGGGCTCTTTGTCGTTTCGTTCGGACTAAGCTCGCTTACCTCGTTTGCAGTCTTTGGCGCCATGTCTCTCGTTGCGGGTTTGGTGTTTCTTCCACTCTGGAAGAAGCTCGGATTGAATTGATGTACGATCGCCGAATCTAGTCAAGAGAGAACCAGGTTCATTTCACCATGCCTCCTGGGCTCTTCCGTCTCCCTTCAGCGAACAGCACCTCTATGAGGGGTTAGGCAGCCTAAACCGCGAGAGCCGCGACAGTCGTTAGGTTGCCGTTCATCGTCAACCAAAACTTTTCACCCAAGAATATTATAAGCTCTTGGAACGGGTGACATTCTTGGCGGAGAACAATGGCAAGCGTGAGGGTGGAAGCCCTGACCAAGAGGTTCGGAGACAGGGAGGTCGTTAACAAAGTAAGCTTCCAGGTGGCCGACGGTGCCTTCGCGGTGATGCTCGGGCCCTCGGGTTCGGGAAAGACGACTCTCCTCCGATGCATCGCAGGGCTAGAGCTGCCCGATTCCGGCTCCGTCTACATCGGCGATGTCCTGATGGATGAACTCTCTCCCAGATAGCGTGACCTCTCGATGGTCTTTCAGAACTACTCGCTCTTCCCCCACATGAGCGTCAGGGCCAACCTAGCCTTTCCGCTCGTCGTGCGTCACAGGCCAAGGGGAGAGGTCGAGGAGAGGGTAAGGAGGACGGCGGAGTTGCTTCGGATCGAACAGCATCTCGACAAGAGGCCAAACCAACTCAGCGGAGGAGAGCAGCAGAGAGTCTCCCTGGGGAGAGCGATAATCAGGGAACCAAGGGCTTTCCTAATGGATGAGCCCCTCTCGGGCCTAGACGCTCCCTTGAAGCTGCAGATGCGAGCGGAGCTAAAGAGAGTTCAGAGAGAGACCAAGCTTACCACGATTTATGTCACCCATGACCAGGTTGAAGGGATGGGTCTAGCGAGTGTTCTAGGAGTGATGAATGAAGGGGAGCTCATTCAGTACGATGCGCCGGCTGAAGTTTACGCTCGTCCCCGAAACGCCTTCGTGGCCGGCTTCGTGGGCAATCCACCCGCCAGCCTGCTTGAGGCGGAAGTCAGGGAGGAGAACGGGAAGCTGGAGCTCAGAGGAGATGGCTTCACCTACAGAGTCGGCGAGGATTTCGCAAGAGCACTGAAGGGGAAGGCTGAACGCGTCATCATCGGCGTGAAGCCGGAGGGCGTCAAGCTCGTCAGAGCTCAAAGAGCCCCGAACGACATCGACGGAGTCCTAGACTACACCGAGGACTTCGGCTCAACGGTCATTGCACACCTGAGAATAGGTCAGGGTAGCATCAGCGCATCCATCCCTCCTCAAGAGAGCGTCGAGCTGGAGGCGGGGGCGAGGGTGGGAGTTCGGTGGGACGCCGAGAAGCTTTCCTTCTTCGATGCTCGGAGCAGCGAGCGAATCGTCTAGGCCGTCCGCTTCAGCGCGCCACGCCCAGGGTGAAGGCCCGCGCCAGGTATTTCCTAATCGCGAGGACGATCGTGAGGGCAGGGATGAGGGCGAGTCCGGCGGCAGCGTTAAGCTCGTCCCAATCGATTGGTTTGTAGGAACCCGCGTGCTCCCCTCCTCCGATCCAGACACCCACAGTCGCGGTCAGGCTTTTCGGCCCGACGAGAAGATTTGCCATCAGGAACTCGTTCCAGATGAGAACGAAAGCGAAGACTGCCGTCGCCGCGATTCCGGGTAGAACCAGCGGAAGGGCGACCTTCAAGAATGTCTGCCGCTCCGTCGCGCCCGAGACTTCGGCGGCCTCGTATACACTCCTCGGAATATCCGAGAAGTAACCGCGAACCAGCCAGACAACGACGGGCGTGTCGATGACGAGGTATGCCAGCGCCATTCCGAGATACGTATCCCAGAGCCCGGACTGAACGTAGATGAGGTAGAGAGGGAGGATGACAGCAAAGGGAGAAATCGTCCTGAGCCCCAACAGAAGGGCATAGATCACGCTCTTTCCCTGTAACTTCATGCGGGAGAGGGCGTAGGCTGCGGGGATGCCGACCGCAAGGACAACCATCAGATTGATGAGAGCTATCGCAGTTGAGTTCAAGACGAGGCGGGGGAAGCCTTCGACGTTTATCACATCAAGATAGTGAATCGTGGTGGGGAAGATTCCCCCACTGTAGTAGGGGACGCCCCCAATGAATCTGATGCCCTTTCCTGAGAAGAAGGGAGAGAGGTCAATCCCGAACCCTTCCGTGACCACGAGCATCACCGGCCAGACACTGTAGAGACAGGCGACGATAACCGCCGCAGAGAGCAGTATACGCTTACCTTGCTTCCGCATTACTGTGGACTCCTCCCAATCCTCGAAGTAGACGTACCAAGAGGGTCGTAGATGCTATAGTGATCGCGCAGAGAATCACCGCCAGAGCCGAGACATACTGCAGGGATGCACCGTTGGCGGGGAATACCAGCAGCTTGAAGAGGTAGAGGCTGAGAGTGTCGGTGAGGCCTCCGGCGGTGGGCGACCCGACCCAGGCGGACCAGGCGAATGGTATCTCGAATGCCCGCATCGCGTCGATGAACCTTAGAACGACAACGAACTGCGTCACCGGTGACCTGAGGACTGAGGGAATGATTATCCTCCTGAAGATCTGAAAGCCGCTCGCTCCGTGCACCGAGGCGGCTTCGATGCTTTCCCTCGGAATCGAGGTCACAACGCCAAGAAGCACCAGCATCACCACGGGTGTCCATTCCCACGCCTCCGAGAGCGCCATGACGGGAAGGAAGACGTAGGCCTGGGTGAGGTCGATGTACTGCAGCCCGAGCACGAAGTGAATGAAGGTGTTGACATCGTCCCACACTCCTGAGGGCGACCAAACCACTCCGACGACTACGGGAGAAACGGCAACGGGGAGGAGCATGAGACTCTCGACCAAGGAGCGAGTCCTCTTCAACT